>DATJPX010000064.1:0-19705 GCA_035506155.1 Anaerolineales bacterium | reverse complement strand
AGGGCGGGAGGCTCCGGCGTGGGGCTGGCGGCTTGCGTGGGCGGATCGGTCGGGGCGGCGGTCAGGCTTGGAACGGGCGTGCCGGTCGGGCCGGCAGCCGGCGCGGCGGATGCGCAGGCCGAGAGCAAAACTGCCAGCAGGCCCAGGGTTCGGACGAACAGGTGTCGGCGCATATCAGCCAGGGGAAAGGATCCCGGTTCAGGGGATCGGCCCCAGCTCCGGGGCGCACAGGATGTCGTAGTATTCCAGCTCGGTGGCCTTGTTTTGCTGGGCATAAGCAGCCGAATCCTGGGCGATCTTGACGATATCGTCCAGATGCTGGATCGCATCCGTATCCCAGTAGCGCGGCAGGACCAGGAGCGGATCGTTGACTGCGCCTTCCGGGAGCCAGGAAGGCCGGCGGGGATCCTTGGCGTCGGAGAGCGGGACCCAGTCGAACATCAACGGGCCGCGCGGGTTGGTGGTGAACCCGAGCTGGTAACCAAGCTGGCGGGCGAGCTCCACCGAGCGGTTCGAGAAACCGCCTCCGGGCCAGATGATGGCGATGGGGGTTTTGTTGAAGTGCTGTTTGAAGGCGTCGATCGAGCCCTGCAGCTCACCCAGGATGTAGGCATCTGTGGAGCCCGGTCCCATCGGGATGTTATGGACGACTCCGTGGGCCTGGTAATCCACCCAGCCTTCCGCGTTGAGCGGGATTTGCTCCTGCCAGAGGGCGGCGTCGAGCCCGTCGCGCTGGGCGCTGATCCAGGCGTTGACCACCGGCCACTGGTCCGCTTCCCAGAATGGACGGAAATACGTATCGAAGTATTCGGCGTGGTGCCGGTCGTCGACGATCAGGATGACGGATCGGGGCGGGATCTTGGCATTGTGCTCCAGGAAGGCGGCCAGCTGGGCTGTGTCGATGGCTTCGAAGCCCTGTTTTTGCAACCCGCTCATCAAGGCCTTGAATTGTTCTTCCGAGATCTGGTTCGGGCCGACGGTGTCGCCGGGTTTCATGATGGCGTGGAACATGATTGGGATGACGATCGTCCCGGGGGCGCTGTTGGCCGAAGACCACTTATCCTGCAGGTATTGGCAGGTGTTCGGAATATAGGTGTGCGGGGGGTCGAGCGGGTTGAGCAACGAGGTCTGGAACGGGCCAGGCAGCGCCGGCGGCGTGCGGATGGCCGTGGCCGTTGGGGTGAGGGTGGTCGTTGCAGTGGGCAAGGCGGTCGGGCTGGCGGTAGCCGTCAGGGTGGGCGTCGCGGCAGGCGCCGGGGCGGAACAGGCCGCCAGAAGGAATACCAATAAACCGGTCAAGCAGACTTTCCTGATTCCAATGGGGATGGACATACTGCTCCTTGAGATTCTGCGCTCTTTTTTTTACCAGTCAACTGCCAATGTTCGAAACAACACCTTACAGGCATGCCTCCGGAGTTGTTGTATGGTTGCAATGCGCCTCCGGGAACGATTGCAGTATAATCCAATCACTTATGAATCCGGAAATGGCCTTGTCGACGACCGAACGGACGAAACGCCTGGAACGTCTGCTCGAAATCAGCCGCACCCTGAGCGCCTCCCTGGACCTGGAGCCGTTCCTTCATTCATTGATTTCGGTTGCCAGCGAGCTGACCGGGTGTGAGGCCGCTTCCATCCTCGAGCTTGAGGAAGGCGACACCCAGCTGCATTTCCTGGCACTGCCTTGGTTCCACCGGGAGGTGCTGCGCTCGATCAAGGTGCCGCTGCAGAATAGCGTGGCCGGATGGGTTCTCGAGAACGGCCAGCCGGCCGTGGTGCCCGATGTGACCCTGGAGCCTCGCCACTTCAAAGGTGCCGACTCTGCCACGGAATACGTGACCCGTTCCCTCATGGCCGTGCCGATTTCCTATCAGGGCGAAAAGCTGGGGGTCCTGGAAGTGGTCAATAAGACTGGCGATGCCCATTATACCGAAGAGGACCTGACTATTCTAGAGACCCTGGCCTCGCAGGCGGCTATCGCCATCCAGAACACCCGCCTCATGAACAGGGTCCAGAAGACGCGCGACGAAATGACCCAGCTCGACCGGATGAAGAGCGATTTCATCGCCATCGCTTCCCACGAACTGCGCACCCCGCTCGGCTTGATCCTCGGCCATGCCACCTTCCTGCGGGAGGTCATCCAGCCCGAATTCCGTTCCCAGTTGGACATCATCGTCCGGAACGCCATGCGGCTCAAGGAGATCATCGATAGCATCGCCAACATGGACAATGCCCAGCGTGGCATGGCCTCCATCCGGGCGCATTCCGTCTCCATCCGGCGGGTGGTCGAAGAGGTGATGGATTCGTTCCAGCAGGAGGCGGAGAAAAAACACATCACCATGCGCTCCGATCTGGGCCAGAGCGAGCTGACCGTGGAAGGCGACGCCTCGAAGATCTCGATCGCCCTGAGCAACATGGTTCAAAATGCGGTTATTTTTACGAACCCGAACGGGCATGTCTTTATCGTGGCCGAACAGATCCCCGGATATGTCAAGGTTTCGGTCATCGACGACGGGATCGGCATCCCGCCCAAGGACCTGCCCCACATTTTTGAGCGCTTCTACCAGGTCGAATCGCACCTGACCCGCAAGCACGGCGGCATGGGACTGGGCCTGTCTGTTGCAAAAGTGATGGTGGAGATGCACGGCGGACGCATTTGGGCGGAGAGCGTCGAAGGGAAAGGAAGCAACTTCACCTTTATCCTGCCCGTCAACTCCGGCCAGGCCGATGCGGCCAACCGGGTCTTTGTCCCCTGAGAACGATGGATCCCACCTTTGTCCTCGCCGGGCGTTTGCGGCGCGACTATCTGCTGCCCCCCACGGGCCGTCCCCTGCTGGACGTGCCGGGGGGCAATTTGCTGTATTCGGCTGCAGGGCTGGGCGTCTGGGATAACCAGGTCGGTTTGCTGGCGCGCGTCGGGGAGGACTACCCGCACGAATGGCTGCGATCCTTCGAGAAGCGCGGCTGGGATACGCGCGGCATCCACATCCTGGCGAAGGTGTTGGACCTGCGCTTTTTCCAGGCCTGGCTCGACCTGCAGACGGTCCAGAATGGCAACCCGGTGGCGCACTTTGCCCGGATCGGCCTGCCGTTCCCCAAATCGTTGCTGGGCTACCAACCGGCGGCTGAGGCCGACGACGATCGCAAGACCTCCCACCCCGACTCCCCCCGGCCGGACGATATTCCGGAAGACTACCTGAACGCGCATGCCGTCCACATTTGTCCCATGGATTATGTGACAGCCGGCCGCCTGCTCTCCGCCTTCAGGCAGGCCTCCGTGACCTCCATCACCCTGGACCCATCCGCGGCGTTCATGCTTGGCACGGCCCTGGACGATGTGCGCATCCTGTTGCACGGACTGACGGCCTTCCTGCCCTCCGAGGACGAGCTGCGCGCACTTTTCTGGGGCCGCACGGACGATCTCTGGCAAATGGCCGAGACCCTGTGCAGCTTCGGGTGCGAATTCATCGTCATCAAGCGCGGGGCGCGCGGCCAGATGCTCTATGACAGCGCAACAAAAAAACGCTGGGAGATTCCCGCCTACCCGGCCCGTCCGGTCGACCTCTCGGGCGCCGGCGATTCCTTCTGTGGAGGCTTCCTGGCGGGTTACCAGAAAACCTATGATCCACTTCAAGCCGTCCTGCACGGCGGGGTCTCCGCCTCCCTGACCATCGAGGGCAGCGGCGCGTTCCATGCCTTGGATGCCCTGCCCGGGCTGGCCCAGGCGCGGCTGGACTCGCTGGCCGGCGTGGTGCGGGAGGTATAATTTCCGGGGGTATTATGAACGATCTCCTTTCCCGCCTTCTCAATCTTGCCATTGCCATCCAGCAGGTCCCCGCGCCGACCTTCCAGGAAAGCCAGCGGGCCGGGCTGGTGCGCGACCGCTTTACGGAGGAGCACCTGCCGGTCGAGATCGACCCGGCTGGGAACGTCCTGGCGCGGCTGGCGGGCGCCGGGGAGACCCGTCCGCTGGTGGTCAGCGCCCACCTCGACACGGTCTTCCCGCCCAGCGTGGACCTGCACTTCGAGCGCCAGCCTGAGCGCGTCCTGGCCCCCGGCCTGGGCGACAACTCCCTGGGCGTGGCCGGCCTGTTCGGGTTGCTTTGGGCGTTGCGTGAGCGTGGGATCGCCCTGCCTGGCGACCTGTGGCTGGTGGCCAACGTTTGCGAGGAGGGACTGGGCGACCTGAAGGGGATCAAGGCTGTGGTGGACCGGTTCGGCGCCGAGCCGCTGGCCTACCTGGTCGTCGAAGGGATGGCGCTGGGTCAGGTCTACCACCGCGGGCTGGGTGTGCGCCGCTACCGGATCACGGTCCGGACCCCGGGTGGGCACTCCTGGATCGACTACGGCCAACCCTCCGCAGTTCACGAACTGACGGCCCTGTCGGCCCGCATCACCGCCCTGGAGATCCCCCGCTTCCCGCGCACCACGTTGAACATCGGCGTCGTCTCGGGCGGTTCGTCGGTCAATACGATCGCGGCCGAGGCCATGCTCGAGTTGGACCTGCGCTCTGAGGACGGCGCTACGTTGACCGACTTGGCAAAACAAGTGGAGCAGCTTGCCCACGCCGCCGCCCGGCCGGGAGTCGAGGTGGCGGCGGATTTGATCGGCCGGCGGCCCTCCGGCGAGATTCCCGCCAGCCATCCCCTGGTGACCCTGGCCCAGGACTGTCTGCGGGAGGTGGGCGTCGAGCCGCACCTGAACATCGGCTCCACGGATGCCAACCAGCCGCTCAGCCGGGGCCTGCCGGCGGTGACGGTCGGCCTGACAACCGGCGGCGGGGCGCATACCGTCCACGAATTCATCAATACCGCCCCGCTCGAAAAGGGGTTGGAACAACTGATTCAGTTGGTGACGAAAATCTGGTAGCCGGATTTCCCCGCGATCATCTCAGCAGGCTGTGGACCAGCCCGATCAGCGCTCCACCTGCGATCAGCCAGGTGGAGTTGATTTTTAAGCGCAAGAGCAGGGCCAGGCTGATCAGCGCGATCATGATCGTGACTGGGTCGAGGATGGCGGTCGAGGCGAGCTGGATGGTCACACCCAGCATCAGCCCGAGGGAGGCGACGTTGACCCCGTCCAGGAAGGCGGCCATCCAGGAGGAATTGCGCAGGCGCCGGATGACCAGGCTGCCCAGCCCGACGAAGAGGAACGAAGGCAGAAAGATCCCGAGTGTAGCCAGGAGTGCACCAGGGATGCCACCTAATAAGTAACCGATGAATGTGGCGGTGGTGAAAACGGGTCCGGGAGTGACCTGGCCGATGGCGATGGCGTCGATCAACTGGCGGTCGGTCAGCCAGCCGAGGCCCTTGACGAAATCGGTCCGCAGGTAGGCCAGCAGCACATAGCCGCTTCCATAGAGAGTGGCTCCGATCTTGAGGAAGTTGAGGAATAAGACCGGCAGGCTGAAAGGCGCCGAAGTGGCCAGCAGGCTCAAGCCGGCGATGGGGAGAAAAATGCCGGCTGCCGGGAGGCGCCTGGCCCCAGCCCGGTGGCTGGCCAGCATCCCGATCAAACCGGCGGCCAGCAGCAGGATCAGGATGTTCACTCCTAGGAAGTACAGGCTGACCACCGCCAGTCCGATCAAGCCGGTCAGCCAGCCCTTGACGGCCTTCCGGCCCAGCCCCCAGAGCGCCTGCCCGACGATGGCGATGACGACCGGCAGGATGCCGTAGAACAGGCTGCCGGCCAGCGAGGTCGCGCCGAAGCGGACGTAGGCCCAGGCCAGCGCCAGGACGATCAGCATGGCCGGCAGGACGAAACAGGTCCCGGCCAGGAGCAGGCCGGGCCAGCCCACCCGCTGGAAGCCCAGGAAGATTGCCAGCTCGGTCGAGGTCGGCCCCGGGATCAGGTTGGCGGCCCCTACCATGTCGAGGAAGTCCTGCTCGCTGACCCAGTGACGGCGTTCGACCACTTCATGGCGCATAATGGCGATATGGGCGGCCGGACCGCCGAAGGCGGTCAGCCCAAGGCGGAGGAACAGCCCGGTCACCTCCAGCAGCTTGTGGCGGTAGGACGAAGAAGGATCCTGTACGGTCATTTCAGCCACACACGATTGAGCGGTCGCAGAATAGACCAGCCCGCCGATTTCCGGCGGGCTGGCGGAGGATCAATTCATATGCTGGATGATCGCATCCCCGAACTCGGAGCATTTTACCTCTTTCGCTCCTTCCATCAGGCGGGCGAAGTCGTAGGTGACAGTCCTGGCGGCGATTGCGCCATCCATGCCCTTAACGATCAGGTCGGCGGCTTCACCCCAGCCCATGTAGCGCAGCATCATCTCACCGGAGAGGATGACAGAGCCGGGATTGACCTTATCCAGGTCAGCGTATTTGGGGGCGGTGCCATGGGTGGCCTCGAAGATGGCGTGCCCGGTCTCGTAGTTGATATTGGCGCCCGGGGCGATCCCGATCCCGCCCACCTGGGCGGCCAGCGCGTCCGACAGGTAATCGCCGTTCAGGTTGAGAGTGGCGATCACATCGTAGTCGCGCGGGCGGATCAGGACGAACTGCAGGGTCACGTCGGCGATCGAGTCCTTGATCAGCAGCTTCTTCTTCCACTTGCCCTCGCCGTGGGTCGGCCAGAGGGCCAGGGCGGCCTCCACTTCCTTCTGGATGTCGCCCTGCTGGGCCGGCGACATCATATCGAAACCGGGGTCGATCAGGCGGGCATTGGCCTCAGCCGTCAGGTTCGGATTGGATTCCTTGTTGCCCAGGACCCAGGTTTCGCGCTCGGTGACGATCTCGTTCCGGAATTCTTTTCGCGCCACATCGTAACCCCAGTCCTTGAAGGCGCCTTCGGTAAACTTCATGATGTTGCCCTTGTGGACCAGGTTGATCGACTTGCGTTTGTTCGCCAGGGCCCATTGGATGGCCGCCCGCACCAGGCGGGACGTCCCTTCCACCGAGACCGGCTTGACGCCGAAACCGGCTGTTTCCGGGAAACGGACTTTGGCGTAGTCCTTCGGGAAAGTACTTTTCAATAATTCCTTGAACTTCTGGTTGTCCTCGGTCCCGAACTGGAACTCGATGCCGGTGTAGATGTCCTCGGTGTTCTCGCGGAAAATGACCATGTCCACGTACTCGGGGTGCTTGACCGGCGAGGGGACGCCGTTGTAGTAACGGACCGGACGCTGGCAGACGTAAAGATCGAGGGCCTTGCGCAGGGCCACGTTCAGCGAGCGGATCCCGCCGCCGATCGGCGTGGTCAGCGGGCCTTTGATGCCCACCAGGAACTCGGTGAAGGCCTGGACGGTCTCATCCGGCAGCCAGGTCTGGAACTGCTTGAAGGACTTTTCACCCGCGTACACTTCCATCCAGTGGATCTTGCGCTTTCCTCCATATGCCTTCTGGACGGCTGCGTCGAAGACGCGCACCGAGGCGCGCCAGATGTCACGGCCGGTCCCATCGCCCTCGACAAAGGGGATGATCGGTTCGTCCGGGACCTGGAGCTTGCCGCCCTTGTTTGTAATTTTTTCCCCGCCCGGGGGAACGTGCACCTGTGTATATGTCATGATGCTCTCCTTTGGACTAATCCGGTCAGAATTATAACAAAGTGTGATGAAGATTGGATGTTCAGGCGGGCGAATGGTTGCAAAATAAAAAAACCGGGTCCCTGATGGGGACCCGGCGGCGATGGTAATGATCGGATTACTCGATGGGTTTGACGTTCGCGGCCTGCAGGCCTTTGGGACCCTGCTCGATCGAGAACTCGACTTTCTGGTTCTCCTCCAGCCGCTTGTAACCTTCCATCTGGATGGATGAGAAGTGGACGAATACGTCCTCCCCATCCTCGCGGCCGATGAAGCCAAAACCTTTGGTGGCATTGAACCACTTGACGGTACCGGTGAAGCGTTCGTCTGACATTTTCTTTCTCCTGCAAGATGATGTTCACGTTTCCGCGGATGCGGAATTTACGTGCGGGCGCAAGATTATCACGGTTGGGAGAGAGTGTCAAGACGGCCAAAAGTTGCGGGCAAGCTCTTACTACATTACTTAACTGTAGGTTTTTTCAGGACAGGATGTCTATATAATGGGGGTTGGTGTATTTTGCCGGGATTCATTTCGATTTGTTTCCGGCCAAGCTCCGGATGGATGCCACACAAGGGAATCATGCCAATGGCACTCGCTCATTCTCTATCTAAAAAGGCCCAGCACGAAAGCGAAAAAGACCTCCGTGCACTGCTCGACGCCATTTCCGAGTCGGTCCTTCTGATCAAGCGGGACGGGACGGTGATGATCGCAAATCCGACCGTGGCAAAACGTCTTGGCACTACCGTGGAAGAACTCGTTGGGGAAAACGCCTACGATTTTGTCGCCCCCGACGTTGCCTGGCTTCGCCAAAAACAAGTCCAGCAGGTGATCGAAACCGGGCTGCCCGCCCAGTTCGAGGATCAGCGTGACGGCCGTCGTATCGTCAATTCCCTGACGCCAATCTTCGATGAGTCCGGGCATGTCGACCGGCTGGCGATCTTTGGCTATGACATTACAGATCAAATGCGGGCGGAAGAGATTGCCAAAGCCACCCTTCAGGAAAAAGAAACCCTCCTGCGCGAGGTCCATCATCGGGTAAAGAACAACCTCCAGGCGATCATCTATCTGATGGACATGCAGGCCAGCCAGGTCAGGGACCGTAAAACCCGGCAGTTCCTTTACGAACTCGAGGGGCAGGCCCGGACCATGTCGCTTGTCTATGAACAGCTGTACCAATCCGAAAATCTTTCCCGCGTGGCGATGGCTCCTTATCTGGAGCGTCTGGCGACCGGCATCCTGGAAGCCCTGGGCCGCGGCCGTGATATTGACTTGCGAGTGAAAGTGGCTCCGGTTTTCATGGACGTCGCCCAGGCCATGCCCTGCGGGCTGATCGTCAATGAGCTTGTAACCAATACGATCAAATATGCCTTCCCGCCAGATTTTCATGGGCGGCCTGCCATACGAATTGGCTTGCAGTTAGCAGGCCAAAAATATGCGTTGACCGTGGGCGACAACGGCGTCGGAATGCCTGCAGATTTTGACCACCAAGCCAGCCCAACCCTGGGACTGCGCCTGGTCAATCTTTGGGCTACGCACCAATTGGGGGGGAGTCTGCGCCTGAAGGGCGGACCGGGCACACTTTACGAGTTGAAATTTGGAGCAGGTAAAGAAGGTTAGATAATTCATGGCTCGAATTCTGATTGTTGAAGACGATGCCATCCTGGCATCCCACCTCGAAAAAATTCTAGAGCAGTTTGGGTATCAGGTCGCTGGCATGGTCGCCACCGGCAATCAGGCTGTGAAAATGGCCTTGAAAGAACGGCCGGACATCGTTTTGATGGATGTCCGTTTACGGGGGGAAATGACCGGCATCCAGGCTGCCGATAAGATCCATGACCGCATCGATATTCCCATCGTCTACCTGACCGCTTACACGGATGATTTTTTGCTGCAGCAGGCCAAGGGCACCGACGCCTATGCCTATCTGGCCAAGCCGGTCAGCGATCGTGAACTGCGCGCAAGCCTCGAGATGGCGCTCTTCAAACACACTGCAGAGAAACACGTCCGCCATTTGAATCAGGTATTGCGCGCTGTCCGGGAAGTGGACCAGCTGATCACGCGTACGCACGACCCGGAGCTTTTCTTGACGGAAGCCTGCAAGATTCTGGCCCATGCTCTCAACTACCCCCTTGTTACGGTCGATAAGGCTGACGAGCCGGGGAAACGGGGTCCCTATGCCCATGCGGGAGGGCTTGCTGCGTTCCTTGCGGAGGTCCGGAACATACCCGACAAGCGCGGATTCACCGACGACCCCTGCCGCAGGGTGATGAAAACGCGTAAATCAGTCATCATCCAGGATCTGGCCGCGGATCACAGTTTTCATTCCTGGCGGACCGTGGCCCTGAAGCACAAAGTTGCGGGCCTGGCGGCCATCCCGATGTTGTGCCAAGAATACCTTTACGGGGTCTTGTGCGTTTACGCCGACTATGGCGGAGCATTCAACGAAGAGGAAGTGAGTCTATTACAGGAATTGGCCGGGGATCTCGCTTTTGCCTTGAAGACACACGAAGAGGAGAGTGCTCGCTCCGAGGCGGAAGACGCCTTGCACCGCGCCAAAGCTTATACTGACAATTTAATCGAAACAGCCAATGTGATCGTCATCAGCCTGGACGCGGAAGGCAATATCCAGGTGTTCAACACTGCCGCCGAGAAGATCACCGGGTATCCGAAAGAGGACCTGGAAGGCAAGAATTGGTTCGATGTGCTCGTCCCCAGGGAGCGCTATCCGGAGGTTTGGGATGAATTCCGGCTTTTGCTTGCGCGCAACGATACCCGGAGCATTTTCGAGAATCCCATCCTGACAAAAGGCGGCGAGGAACGTTTTATCTCCTGGCAAAACAGCGTGTTGATAGAAAAGGGCAAACCCGTTGGAACGATTTCCTTTGGGATCGATATCACAGAGCGAAAAAAAACCGAGAGCGCTTTGCGCGAAAGCGAGGAACGGTTCCGCAGCCTGTATGAGAATGCCACGATTGGGCTCTACCGCACAACCGTGGATGGACGGATTCTGATCGCCAACCCCGCCGCGGTCCGCATGCTTGGCTACCCATCTTTCGAGGAATTGAGCAAGCGCAACCTGGAGGGAGAAGGTTATGGCCCCAACTATTCCCGCAAGGACTTTCGCAATCGAATTGAGAGCCAGGGAGAGATCAAAGGGCTGGAAGCCGTATGGAAGAAGATGGATGGTTCCCTAATCACGGTTCGGGAAAGCGCTCGGGTCATACGCGACAGCCAGGGAAATGTCCTTTATTACGAAGGCACAGTCGAAGATATTAGCGAGCGGAAACGGGCCGAAGAACAATATCGCATGCTTGCTGAAAACATGACCGATACTGTCTGGCTGATGGATATGAAATTGCAGACGAGCTACATCAGCCCCTCGGTCACCAAGTTGTCCGGGTACACCCTGGAGGAACTCAAAACCATTCCGCTTGACCGGCAGATGTCGCCCGAATCTTTCAGCCGGGCTTTGAAAACATTGTCGCAGATCATTGGTCCGACTAATCCTGCACTGGACGAGCCCCCGGTTCCCATAACGATCGAACTTGAATTTTATAAAAAGGATGGCACCTCCTACTGGAGTGAAAATACATTTTCCATTATCCAGGGTACGACCGGCCAGCCTTACGCCATCCTGGGTTCCGGGCGCGATATCACGGAGCGGAAGAAAGCCCAGGAGGCTCTTCAAGACAGCGAGAAGAGATTCCGCGCCCTGACAGAGAACAACATCGATATCGTTTCCCTGGTCGACCCGCGTGGCCAGGTGCTCTACCACAGCCCGGCTTATGAAAGGGTTCTGGGGTTTGATCCCCGGCAGCGCGCCGGTCAGAGCATCTTCGAGCATATTCACCCTGAAGATCAAAAGGCAGTTGCACAGGGCTTCTATGAGCTCGTCCGGCACCCGGGCGAGACCAACAGTTTTTCCCTGCGGATCCGTCACAAGGATGGATCGTGGCGCTGGCTGGAAGCTACTGCCACGAACCTGCTCGGAGAATCGGCCATCCAGGCAATCGTCATCAATTCACACGACATCACTGCGCGCAAAGAGGCCCAGGAGGGGATGCAAAAAAGCGAGAGACGATTCCGCGCCCTGATCGAGAACAGCGCGGATATCGTCACCCTGATCGGTCGCGATGGGAACGTCCTGTACGATAGTCCGGCGTATGGCCGGGTCCTTGGGCGGGACCCGGGCGGGAGGATTGGCAGGGATGCCCTCGAGACCGTCCATCCGGATGAATTGCAAGAGATATCCCAAAGTCTGGGAGAACTCGTGCAGACCCCGGGATTGGTCCGCCACGCAACGTTCCGCATCCATCATGAGGACGGATCCTGGCGTTGGATGGATGCCACAGGCACCAACCTGCTTGACGATCCCGCCGTCCAGGCAATTGTGATCAACATGCACGATATCACCGAGCGGAAGCGGGCCGAGGAGTCCATTCGACACCAACTTGCCGAATTGGAAGTGCTCTACGAGAACGGCCTTGGCCTCGGCCGCCTGTTGGAGCCGAAGGAGATCGCCCGCAGGATGATCGAGATCCTGGTGACGAAGCTTGCCTGGCACCACGCCGCCATTCGCCTTTATCATCCTGAAAGCAATCGCACCGAGTTGCTGGCCCTGAGCCGGCCGGGCCTTACCCAAAAGCAGACCGAAGACGAAATCCGGCGCATCAACCAGGTCATTAACCGCCCGGGGAAGGGCCTGAGCGGGTGGGTAATCAAGAATGGGGCGACCGTGCGCAGCGGGCGGGTCCATGCAGACCCGCGCTACGTGGAAACCTATCCGGGCATTCTTTCCGGGATCTATATCCCGATTCGGATCGGCGAACGGACGATCGGCTCCATTGCCGTCGAAAGTGAGATCGAGGATGCCTTCTCGGATCAGGACGAGCGCCTGCTGGGCACTTTGGCGAGCCAGGCTGGGGTCGCCTTTGAAAATGCCCGGTTGTATGAGGAAGCCATACGCGCCTCCGATCGCCGCGCGATCCTGCACCGTGCCGGCCAGGAAATCACCTCCGCCGGTTTGGACCTGGAAGCGGTCTACCAGGCCATCCACCGAGCCGCCGATGAACTGATGATCGCAGATGTGTTCACGATCGCCCTCCTCGGGCCGGACGGCCGGGAGATCGAAGGCGTCTACCTGTGGGAATCCGGTCGGCGGTATCCCAATATGCATATTCCGGCGGGAAGCGGCATCTCCGGGCTGGTGATCCAGGATCGGAAAACACTTCTGGCAAAGGATCGACAAAAAGATACTCCGGTGGAGCCGGCGTACTTTGGGACCAAGAAGGGGGCGCGTTCAGTCCTGGCGGTACCGTTGTTCTCCGGCGTGACCATTATTGGCGCCATCTCCGTCCAATCTTATAAGCGTGCCCAGTATGACGAGGATGACGAGTCTCTCTTGGAGATGCTGGCTTCATATGCCGGTACCGCCATCGACAATGCCCGGCTCTTCGAAAGAGAACGGGAACAGCGCCAGTTATCGGAGACGCTCCGGGACGTGCTCGAAGCCGGCGCTTCCTTGACATCCAGCCTGGACTTCGACTCTGTTCTGGATAGCCTTCTGGAAGCCTTGGAACGGGTCATTCCTTTCGACGGTGCGAATGTGATGACCGTGGACGAATCGACCGGTCAGGCACGAATCGCCCGTTGGCGAGGTTATTCAAAAGATTATGTAGCCAATGCCGAGGCGATCGGCTGCTTGGCCTTTCAAATCGATTCGACGCAAAACCTGCGCTGGATGTACGAGAATCGTCAGTCTTTGGTCATTCCGGATGTCAACCATTATCCGGGTTGGGTGCATAGCAGGGAACTGCATGCGATCCATTCCTGGGTCGGGGCTCCGATCCTGGTCGAAAATAAAGTCGTGGCTTTCTTTTCAGCGGACAAATACGAAGCCGATTTTTACAGCGAGAAGCATTCCCACCTGTTCGCCGCTTTCGCCGGCCAGGCTTCGTTGGCTTTGCAAAACGCCCAATTATTCGACCAGACGCGTAAGCGCGCCGAAGAGCTTGGCACCCTGGCGAATGTATCCGCAGCGTTGCGGATGGCTTCGGCGCGCAAGGAGATCCTGCCTGTCATCCTCGAGCAAGTGACGAATCTGTTCAAGGTCGATGGCACCGTTCTGGCCTTCCCCGACCCGTCCACCGGGGAAATGGTCATCGAGCTGGCGAGCGGGGAACTTGCTCCTCTCATCGGCCAGGCGATCCCTCAGGGACGGGGCATCGCCGGAGTCGTGTTGAACTCGGGAAAACCTTATCTTTGTCAGGATGTATCTTCCGATCCCAATTTCTACCCTCTGGGAAACCTGGCGGCGATCAAAGCCATGGCAGTCGTTCCATTGATCGCCCAAGGGGAGGGCTTCGGGGCGTTGGGGATGGGCCGGGCGACTCCGATTGCCGATAATGAACTCGGCCTTCTATCTGCTATTGCCGATATGGCCGCAAATGCGATCCGGCGCGCCGGCCTGCACGAACAGGCCATCCGCCACGCTGACCAGCTTGCTACAGTCAACGAAATCGGGCGCGTGCTCGGCGAGACTCTGGACATGCCGGTGATCTACCGCCGCCTGACGGAGGCCATCTACCAGCTCCTGCCGGATATATGTACAGTTTTCATCTCGCTTTACGAGGAGGGCAAGGCGCAGATCGTTTGCGCTTCTGCGCACAGTAACGGAGCTTTCATCGACCCGCGCGACCTCCCGCCCATCCCACTCGACCGGGATGGCAGTGGCCGGCAGAGCCGGGTGATCGCCACGGGCAAGCCGTTGATCGTCAACGACCTGGGGACGAATGACTCCTCCACCCCGCGGGTCGTGGTGGGCAATCCCGACATGCAGGCGCAATCCGGTTTATATGTTCCGATGGTCGCCCAGGGAAAGATCATCGGCGTTCTTCAGGTGCAGAGCTACACCTGCAAGCGGTTCGGCAATCCGGAACAGGAGTTGTTGAGCCTGGTGGCGAACACCTCTGCTGTGGCCATCGAAAATGCCCGCTTGCTGGCAGAGACACAGAAGCGGCTGCGCAATCTGTCTGCCTTGCACGCGATCGATACCGCGATCGGCGCAAGCGTGGACTTGCGGGTCACGATGAGCATCCTGCTCGAACAGACCATCTCCGAGTTGAAGGTGGATGCGGCTGCCGTGCTGCTGCTCAATTCGTCCACACACATGCTGGAGTACATTGCCAGCCACGGATTCCGGGCCCATTTGGTGGACGGAATTCACCTCCCAGTCGGAGCCGGACTGGCCGGCCAGGCCGTGGTGCGGCGCCAGATGCAAAACGTTCTCAATTTGCGGGATGCGCCGGCCTCACCGGGCGGACAAAAGTTCAACCTCGATATTCATGAAGGGGAGGATTTTGTAAGTTACTATGCCGTCCCGTTGATCGCCAAGGGCCAGGTCCAGGGCGTGTTGGAGGTCTACCATCGTTCCCAACTGTCGCCGGATGATGAGTGGCTGACGTTTTTGGAGATGCTCTCCAGCCAGGCCGCCATCGCGATCGACAATGCCGGTCTCTTCGACGACCTCCAGCGGTCCAACCTCGAGATCGTCCTGGCGTATGACGCCACCATCCGGGGCTGGTCCCAGGCTCTCGAGCTGCGCGATAAGGAGACGGAAGGCCATGCCCAGCGCGTCTCCGACCTGACCTTCAAGCTGGCCCAGCGCCTGGGTATTCCCAATACGGAGATGGAACATGTCCGCCGCGGGGTGCTCCTGCACGATATTGGGAAAATGGGCATCCCCGACGCGGTCCTGCTGAAACCGGGGAAGCTGACCGAGGAAGAATGGGCGATCATGCGCCAGCACCCGGTCTATGCCTATGAGATGCTCTCCTCCATCTCCTATTTGAAGCCGGCCCTGGATATTCCTCATTACCATCACGAGCGGTGGGACGGCAGCGGTTATCCGGACGGGCTCAAGGGGGAGCAGATCCCCTTCTACGCCCGCATCTTTGCGGTCGTCGATGTTTACGATGCCCTGACTTCCGACCGCCCCTACCGGCCGGCCTGGACGGTCGAAAAGTCCCTTGAACATATTCATGAACAATCCGGCAAGCATTTCGACCCCCGGATCGTGGATACCTTTCTCGAGATGATGCGCCAAAAGTGACGAAACCCGCCACACCTGGAACAGACCGGCCGCGGAATCCCGTTGCCGGTTTTCGTTATGCGGCCGGGAATAAAAGGAGTAAAATCAGGCAATTCCCGGCTGCCCGGTATATCGGTCCAGCGGACAAGGAGATTGAATGACCGAAACAGACAAAGTCACAGATGGCCAGGTGATATCCATGGATTACACCCTGAAAGTCGACGGGGAGACCGTCGACAGCTCCGAAGGACAGGAGCCGATCGAATTCATCCAGGGCACTGGCAATATCATCCCGGGCCTGGAGCGGGAGCTGTACGGAATGGCGGTCGGCGATAGCAAGGATGTTGTGGTGAGCGCCGAAGACGGATACGGAAAGGTGGATGACGAAGCCTATATGGATGTCCCTCGCAACCAGTTCCCCGCCGACATCCCCATGGAGGTCGGCACGCAGCTCGAACTGCACGACCGGGAAGGGCACCCGATGCACGCCCGCATCGAGCAGGTCGGGGAGGAGAGCGTCCGCCTGGACTTCAACCACCCGCTGGCCGGCAAGGAACTGCACTTTGCGGTCAAGATCGCCGGCCTTCGCGCCGCCACTGCGGAGGAACTGGACCACGGTCACGTTCACTCCGCCGATCACCAGCACGGTTAAATAAACCGGGCAGCCGATTCGGCTGCCCGGTGTGGAATTCGCAAAAATTCCCCGGGGCGCAGGATTGACTGCGCCCCTTGAATTTAATGGCAGAGATAGATCTTGCCGTCCGGGTACGTTCCGTAGAGCGACAGGCCTGTGAATAGAACGGGCAGCTTTTCGAAATTGTCGTGACCGACGGTCGTATCGAACTGGCTCGGGAAATCGTTGTAGATCACCAAGGCGGCCCTTTTTTCGCAAAAGAGCACCTGGAGTGGATCGTTCAGGTCGGTCCCGTAAGCGCCCGACTGGAAGGACGGCCCAGGCGGGAAGCTGGTCCAGAGTCCGTGGATCGGCCGTCCCGTCCAGAGCATGGTCAATTCCCAATCGTTCGCGATCACCGGCTGGTCGGCGGGCAGCGCGCGCACGGCTTGGATGATCTCGGCCTGCTTCCACCGGTAGAGGGTCAAACCATCGCCCTTGTGATAGAAGTCGACTTTGTCTATCGTTTGAGGAATATACCAATAGATGAATAACGCCGCGATCAAAACGGGGAGTACCTGGAGCAGGCGCAGCCGTCCCTTGAACCAGGCAGCCTGCCACAAGGCCAAAGCCGCCAGGAAGAACATGACGCTGCTCGCATACAGCGGCAGGAGCATCCTGTTGTCGATATCGATCGTCGGGCTGGTGAACAGGTACGTGGCGATCAGCACGATCACGAAGATCAGCGAAGACAGGCCGAAAAAGGTGAAAACCCGGATGTCGAACAGGGGACCGTTTTCGGCAATTTCCTTCTTCAGGCACCGCTGCGCCCAGAGACAGAGCCCCGTCACGACGGCCAGGATCGCCAGCATGAGCATCCAGCGGACCTTGTAAGGCAGGAGGGATCCGTGGGCCTGGAAGGGCACCCATTTCCAGACCGTGTCCATGAAAACACCCCGGAAAGTCTGGAATTTGGCCGAGAGGTCGCCTAGATCGACTCCCAGGCTTCGCCCGCCGACGCTGTGGGCAGACGAGAAGTAAACCCAGACCAGCCAGAGCAGGACCGGCAGGCCGGCGATCAGGGTGAAGACCACCGCTTTCCTGACCCGCGGCCAGAACTTCCCCGAGGCGAACAGGAAGACGGTCAGTCCGGCAGAGGCCACCATCCCGATGCCGGCATAGCGCGTCCCGGGGATCGTCCCAACGATGATGGCGCTGGCCACCAGCAGGGAGGTCTTTTCGTTTTTCAAATAAGCCAGCAGCCCCAGTCCGCCCGACAGGATCGAAAGGACGAACAAGGGCTCCGAATAAGACGAGCTGAACATCACGACCATCCACGGGAAGGCGCACATCAGTGCGCTGGCGAGGATCCCGATGGCCGGGGCGCGGCTGTAGCGGTAGAAGATCCAGCCGGCGAGGAAGATGGATGCCACAAAGGCAAATATATTCAGCCAGCGGCTGGCGACAACCAGGTCCACCCCGAACAGGCCGATGGCGCTCAATACGAGCGAGTAGAGCGGCGGATGGATTTTCTCCTGGGTGAACCTGGCGCTGCCTTCATAGTAACCCAGCCCCTGCCCACGATCCAGGCTGCGGGCCACGGAAATGTATTCGACCGGATCGGTATAGCCCCAGGGACCCTTGACGGTGCTGTAGATGGCGACGAGACCGCCGACGAGACTCAATAGGATGATGGCCACCAGGATCAGGTGCCGGACGGAGAATTTCTTCATGAAAATCCTTGTGTCGAATTTTATTTGTGCTGGGGTGTCAGCAGACTGATGTCCCGGTCGGCTTGGCGCTCCATTTGCAGGTATAAGGCCCGCACCGAATCTTCCATAAGGTCTTTCAGGCGGTGCCGTTCCAGCCCGACCGGATTCAGCGGATCGTAGGCCACCGGCTTCCCTACCACGACATAGCCGGATTGATGGATGGCGACAGGATGGAAACCCAGGCGTTCCCCGGTCTCCTCGTAATACATTTCGCCCAGCCGCACGAAGGTCCGCTGGAAGGGCTGCATGCGGGTGAGCGGATCGCCTGCCATACGGTTGTCCTCGGGGAAGACCAACAGGAATTTATCCTGGCGGAGGACATCCATGCTCATGGCGAGGGTGACCTGCTGCATGCGATCGTAGTCGCCGCGGTAGACGGGGATGCAGCCGAGGGAGTAGAACAGCGGCACGGCGACCTTGCAGATCGCCCGCGCCATCCAGCGGCTGAACGGCGGCTTCAGGTGCAATTGCCGCTCGCACAGGTCCCATTGTAACCAGACCGGCGCCAGGTCCCGGTCCATCATGTCCGCGACGATCCAGGGATGCAGACGCAGGGGGATGGAACAGGCCGCCGCGATCGGTCCCATCGCATCCAGGTGATTGCCGATGAAAACCGCCGGTCCCCGCCGGGGCAGGTTTTCCTCGCCGACCAGTTTACCTCCCCACAGGAAAAGGTCGATTGTTCCCGTGATGAGCTGGTACATGCTATCGTTCATGGGTCACCATTCATATCATACCCAACCTGGGCCGGGATTGCAATGTTTGGCAAAGGGAAAGCCAGGTCGATGAAGCTCCCTGGGTTATAACACCAAGCGGCTTGCAGGGCGCGGCTGCGTTCTCACAACATATTCATCCGCGGCCGATACTGCAGCGCTTCGGCCAGATGCGGCGGCTGGATCGTCTCACTCCCGGCCAGGTCGGCGATGGTGCGTGCCAGCTTCAACACCCGATGATAGGCCCGGGCCGAAAGCTGCAGTTGGTTCATCGCCGTCTGCATGAGCGCCTGGCCGGCCCCGTCCAGTCCGCAATACTGGCGGACCTCTGCCGGGCGCATGTCGGCGTTGCAGGTGACAGCGTTCGAAGATTCGTTATTCGTAAATCGTTCTCGCTGCCGTTGGCGGGTGATTTCGACGCGCTCACGGACCGCCGCGCTGGATTCCCCGAAGCGGGAATCCGAGAGCTTCTCGTAATCGACCCGCGGCACCTCGATGTGGATGTCGATCCGGTCCAGCAGCGGACCGGAAATGCGCTTCTGGTATTTGGTGACCACCTGCGAGGAGCAGGTGCAGGGCTTGACCGGGTCGCCGTAATAGCCGCACGGGCACGGATTCATGGCGGCCACCAGTTGGAAACTGGCCGGGAAGGTCAGCGAGCCCTGGGCCCGGCTGATCGTCACGACCTTGTCCTCGATCGGCTGGCGCAGCACCTCCAGCACCCGCATCCCGAACTCGGGCAGCTCGTCCAGGAACAAGACCCCGCGGTGGGCCAGGGAGATTTCCCCCGGGTGCGGCCAGTTCCCGCCGCCGACCAGCCCGGCGTGGCTGATGGTGTGGTGCGGCGAGCGGAACGGCCGCAGGCGGATCAGCGGCGTCTCGGGCGGTAACGCATCCGCAACTGAATAGATGCGGGTCACATCCAGGGCTTCGTCGATGGACATGTCGGGCAGGATGCCCGGCAGTGCCCGCGCCAGCAGGGTCTTGCC
>DATJPX010000063.1:0-53465 GCA_035506155.1 Anaerolineales bacterium | reverse complement strand
TCTCATTCAGCCTCGACCCCGAAGCCTACGTGGATTCCCTGACGGTCGGTGAACGCCAGCAGTTGGAAATCCTGCGCCTGATCTGGCTGGGCGCCCGCGTCCTGATCTTCGACGAGCCGACCACCGGTATCAGCGCTCCGCAAAAGGTAAAACTCTTCGCTGCTCTGCGCCTGCTTGCCGAGCAGGGCAAGGCGGTCTTGTTCGTCTCGCACAAGCTGGAAGACGTGGAGGGCTTGTGCCATCGCGTGGCAGTCCTACGCCAGGGCTACCTGGTGGGGGAAGCCAAGCCGCCGTACAACACCAAAAAATTGGTCGAGATGATGTTCGGCAAGGAGATCTCCGTCGGCGCACGCAGCCCCTGCGGGGCGGATGACGTGACCCTCAACCTGAAAAACCTTTCCGTCGAGGATTACCGCATGCGCATCCGGGATGTGAACCTGGATGTGCACTGCGGGGAGGTCATCGGCCTGGCGGGAATGGAAGGCAGTGGCCAGGGGCTCTTCCTGCGGGCGGTGGGCGGGATGACCCGCACTGTCGGCGGAAAGATCCTCGTGGACGAGCGTGACCTGACCGGCCGGTCGTACCAGGCTTTCAAGAAGCGCGGCGTGGCATTCCTGCCGGCGGCGCGCCTGGAAGAAGGTCTGGTGCCGGGCCTGAACCTGACCGAGCATTTCATCCTGGCGGAAGAGGCCAAGGGCTTTTTCATCAATTGGGACAAGGGCCGCCTGCTGGCCCAGAGCCGCATCCAGGAATTCAACGTGCGCGGGACACCGGCCAATACGGTCGAGTCGCTCTCGGGCGGGAACCAGCAGCGGGCCTTGCTGGCCCTGCTCCGCAGTCAGTTGACTCTGCTGCTCCTCGAACACCCCACCCGCGGTCTGGACATCGAGTCGACGATCTACATCTGGAACAAGCTCAAGGAACGCTGTCAGCAGGGCACCGCCATCCTGTTCGTCTCCTCCGACCTGGAAGAGATCCTGCAGTACAGCGACCGGGTGCTGGTCTTTTTCAGCGGGCGGGTGACCCCGCCGCTGGACGCCGACCGCCTGACCACCGAGAGACTCGGGGAGCTGATCGGCGGCAAGGGCTGGCCCGAATCCACTTCAGGGAAGAGCGCATGAAAAAGAATACCTGGATCAACCTCGCCTTTCAAATCGGCGCGCTCGCCCTGGCGCTGGTCATCACGACCGTCATCCTGGTGGCCGTCGGGGCGCCGCCGCTGAAGGTATTTGGCAGCATCATCAAAGGCTCGTTCGGCTCCGTGCAGAACGTCGTGGCTGTCCTGATCACCTGGGCGCCCCTGCTCCTGACCACCGCCGGCGTCCTGATCACCTTCTCCGCTGGGTTGTGGAACATCGGCATGGAAGGCCAGATGACGATGGGCGCCATTTTTGCCACCGGCATGCTGCGCCTGCTCGAACACGCCAGCCTGCCGCCGGCCCTGATCATCCTCCTGGGCATCCTGGCCGGCATCCTGGGCGGGGCAGTCTGGGCGGCCCTGGCCGGGGCGCTGAAAACCTTTGGCGGGGTGAACGAGATCTTCGGCGGCCTCGGCTTGAATTTCGTCGCCACCGCCCTGACCATTTACCTGGTTTTCGGTCCCTGGAAACGCCCCGGGGTGGGCTCGATGTCGGGAACCCAGCCTTTCGACAAGGCCCTCTGGCTGCCGACCCTCCCGGGAACCCAGCTCAGCCTGTGGTCCCTGGGGATATCGGTCGCGGTGATCGTCATCGTCTACTTTCTCCTGCGCGGGACGCACTTTGGCCTGCGCCTGAAGGCGGTCGGAAAAAACCCGAAGGCGGCCTTCCTGATGGGTGTGCCGACCTGGCAGTACAGCATGATCGCCTTCCTGTTGTGCGGCGCTTTCGCCGGCCTGGCAGGCGGCATCCAGGTGGCGGGCATCTATCATCGCCTGCTGCCGAACATCTCCAACGGTTACGGCTTCCTGGGCCTGCTCGTGGCCATGTTGATCAACTACCAGGCCCTTTGGGCTGCGCCGATCGCCTTCCTGTTCGCGGCTTTGAACATCGGGAGCGTCCAGCTGCAAATCCAGTACAAGCTGGACTCCTCCTTTGCCGGCGTCCTGCAGGATTTGCTGGTCTTAATGGTCCTCCTGGGCGAGGGCGCCCGCCAGCGCTTTATGAAGAAGAGTTAGGAGCCACGATGGATACGCATACCCTTTTGATTGGTTTGGCGGGAGTCCTGGCCTCGGCGGCCCCGGTCCTTTTTGCGGTGATCGGTGAGACCATCACCGAACGGGCTGGGATCATCAACCTGTCGATGAACGGGACGATCCTGCTGGCGGCCATGGGCGGTTTTACCGTTTCGTATAAGACCGGGAGCGTGTTCTTTGGTTTCCTGGCCGGGATGGTCATCGGCGCACTGATGGCCCTGGTCATCGCTTTCAGTAGCATCACTCTGAAGCAGTCCCAGGTTGCAGTCGGGTTCGTCTTGGCGCTTGCCGGCCGCGACCTGGCTTATTTCCTGGGCGTGCCAGTCCTGAACCAGTCCGGGCCGCGCCTGCCAGCCTGGTCCATCCCCGGCTTGAAGGACATCCCCATCCTCGGGACCCTGTTTTTCAGGCAGGACGTGATCACTTACCTGAGCTATGTCATCATTTTCCTGGCCTGGTTGTGGATCTTCCACACCCGCCCGGGGCTGATGCTGCGCGGCATCGGCGAGCGGCCGGCTGCGGCCTTCGTCCGCGGCGCCAACGTCAACCGGATGCGCTATCTCTATACGATCGTCGGCGGCGCCATCGCCGGCCTGGCCGGCCCGGCTTACTCGCTGAGCGTCAAGGCTGGCTGGATGGGCACCCAATCCGGCCTGGACGGCGTCGGCTGGATCGCCCTGTCGATCACCATCTTCGGCGGCTGGAATCCGCTCCGGGCGGCTTTCGGCGCTTACCTGTTCTCCTTCCTGCAGTGGCTGGGCCTGGTCCTCCAGTCCAAGATCCCGGGAGTGCCGACCCAGGTCCTCCAGGTGGCGCCTTTCCCGCTGATGATCCTGACCCTCCTGCTGGTCAACATCAGCGACGCGGAATGGGTGGCCCGCACCCTGGCGGCCATGCCCGAAGGCGCCCGCCGGGTGCTTGGGAAATTGTTGCGAGCCCTGCGGGCATCGCCGCCCGCCTCGCTGGGCGTGCCGTTCGAATCTGAATGACCTCGGTAGGGGCGGATCACGATCCGCCCCTACGTTATAATAAGGCCATGGCTAAATTTATAGGATATCGCTGCTCGCTCTGCAATGCCGAATATCTGCCCGGGCAGGTGACGTACACCTGTCCCAAGGATGGCGGGAACCTGGATGTGGTGCTGGACTATGACGCCATTCACCAGAAATTCCAGCCCGAAGACCTGACCACCCGTTCCGAGGGCTCGCTCTGGCGGTATCTGCCGCTCCTGCCTGTCCCCGATCCGGGCGGCGAAGGGACGCCTATCCGGGCAGCCGGCTGGACGCCGGTCTACCGGCTGACCCGCCTGGCGAACGCCCTCGGATTGAAATACCTGTGGCTCAAGGACGAGAGCCGAAACCCGACCGCTTCCTTCAAGGACCGCGCCAGCGCCGTGGTGGTGGCGCGGGCCCGCGAGCTCGGGGCGGAAATCGTCGTGACGGCTTCCACCGGAAACGCCGGGGCTGCCCTGGCGGGCATGTCCGCAGCCATCGGACAGAAAGCCATCATCTTTGCCCCCAAGTCGGCCCCCCAGGCCAAGGTGGCGCAGTTGCTGGTTTTCGGCGCAAAGGTCATCCTGGTGGACGGAACGTACGATGACGCCTTCGATCTGACGGTCGAGGCCGCCAACGAATTCGGCTGGTACTGCCGCAATACCGGCTACAACCCGTTCACCGCCGAAGGCAAGAAGACAGCCGGGCTGGAGATCTGGGAATGGTGGCAGGAAGAACACCGCCTTTGGCACGAGCCCGGCAACCCCCTCAATCACCACACCCCGCTGACGATCTTCGTCTCGGTGGGGGATGGCAACATCATTTCCGGCATCCACAAGGGGTTCAAGGATTTGCAGGCCCTGGGCTGGATCCAATCCCTACCGCGCATCATCGGCGTGCAGGCCGAAGGCTCGGCGGCGATTGCCAATGCCTTCCATGCCGGGACGGAGAAGATCATCCCGATTTCCGCCCAGACCATTGCCGACAGTATTTCGGTCGACCTGCCGCGGGACGGCGTACGCGCCGTTCGGGCGGCCCAGCAAACCGGCGGGACCTACGTCACTGTCAGCGACGCGGAAATCCTCCAGGCCATCGCGGCTCTCGGCCCACAGGGCATCTTCGCCGAGCCGGCCGGGGCCACGGCCTATGCCGGTCTGGTGAAGGCCGTCCGGGAGGGGATCGTCAAAGCGGAGGATCCTATCCTGGTGTTGAATACCGGCTCGGGTCTGAAGGACGTGCGCGCCGCCATGCAGGCGGTGGCCGAGGCCCCGGTCATCGAGCCGACCCTGAAGGCTGTCAAGCAGTTGCTATGAAGAAGTATGGCGAGTGGAGTCTGCAGGTACGCTATATCGTCTTTGCTGTCACCCTTCTGGCCGCAGCCGCCGCGTTCTGGTACGTTCGCACCGTCCTGAAGCCGCTGATCATCGCCGCGTTCATCGCCTATGTGATCCACCCGGCGGTAAACTTCCTGATCTACCGGACGCGCCTGTCGCGTAAGTTTGCCGTCAACCTGGTGTACTTCGTCGGCCTGGCGATCTTCCTTGGCGTGCCGGCGACGCTCGCCCCGCTCTTCTTCGACGAATTCGCCCGGGTCATTCGGGATGTTTTGGATTCGATCAACCAGCTTATTACCACGCTCGAAACGCCCAATCTGCTCCCTGGCCTGCCGGTCGATTTCAGCCAGTTGGCCAACCGGCTCTCCCAATTCCGCTCCACCTTCCTGACCTCCTTGCCGGACCAGTTGCTCAAGCTGCTGAGCCAAACCTCGCTGACCGCGCTTTGGCTGCTGCTCATCCTGGTCGCGGTCTATTATTTCCTGGCGAAATGGCCGAACCTGCGCAATGGATTCATCAGCGCCTTCCCTCAAAAATACAATGCCGAGTTGAACGAGCTTTACCTGCGGGTTCGCCGGATCTGGATGGGTTATCTGCGCGGCCAGCTCCTGCTCATGCTGATCGTCGGTGTGGTCTTTACGGTTGCCTGGAGTGTCATTGGCCTGCCCGGCGCCCTGGTCCTGGGGGTGATCGCCGGATTTTTGACCCTGATCCCGGATGTCGGCCCGACCATTGCGGCGGCCCTGGCAATCATCGTGGCGGTGCTGGAGGGATCGAACTGGTGGCCGCTCCTGCCGAACTATTTGGTGGCGGTGATCGTCTTTGCCGTCTATCTCCTGATGATGGGAATCAAGAATTTCATCCTACGGCCCTTGATCATGGGGCGCAGCGTCCACATGCACGAGGCCCTGGTGTTGATCTCGATCATCCTGGCGACCGTGTTGTGGGGCATCCTCGGGGCATTGCTGGTCGTCCCGGTGCTGGCCTCGTTGATCGTGATCCTCGACTACCTGCGGCGGCGTATCCTGGGCATGCAGCCCTTCCCGCAGGCGGAGCCATTCGTCAGCGACGAGCCTCCTGTCAGCAGCGCCGAACAGATTGCGGCGATCAAATCCAAGATATCGATGAGGAAGAAGGAAGGGCGGAAGGGGTAATATGCCAACGACATTTTCGATCATTGCTCCCATTTTCAACGAGTTGGAGAATATCCCGGAACTCTACCGTCGGGTGAAAGATGTGATGACGGGTATGGGCGGGTCCTGGGAACTGGTCCTGGTGGACGATGGCTCTTCCGACGGCTCGACAGACGCCATCCGAGCCCTCGCAAAGAAGGATAGGCACGTCCGGCCGGTCATCTTTGCCCGCAACTTTGGCCACCAGATTGCCGTCACCGCCGGGCTGGATTACTCCCGCGGTGATGCGGTGGTCATCATCGACGCCGACTTGCAGGACCCGCCCGAGCTGATCGCCGATTTGGCGGCCAAGTGGCGCGAAGGCTACGAGGTGGTCTACGCCATCCGGGCCGAGCGCGAAGGCGAGACCTGGTTCAAGAAAATCACCGCGGCCATGTTCTATCGGATCATCTACCGCATCACGGACGTGAAAATCCCACTGGATACCGGCGACTTCCGCCTGCTGGACCGCAAGGTGGTGGATGTGATGAGCCAGATGCGCGAGAAGCACCGCTTCCTGCGCGGCATGGCCTCCTGGGTGGGTTTCCGCCAGATCGGTGTTCCGTACAAGCGCTCGGCGCGCTATTCGGGTACCACCAAATATCCCTTCCGGAAGATGCTCGGCCTGGCGTTAAACGGCATCACCGGCTTTTCATATTTTCCTCTCCAGCTGGCGACCTACTTCGGCTTCATCTCGGCCGGGGTGGGGATCATCGCCATCCCGGTGGTGGCGATTTTACGCATGACCGGCTCGCAGTTCTTCGGCGGACAGGCCACCACGCTCATCTCGGTGCTCTTCCTGGGCGGCGTTCAATTGATCTGCCTGGGCGTCTTGGGTGAATATATCGGGCGCATCTACGACGAGGTCAAGGGCCGCCCGCTCTACATCGTGCGGGAAGCCCCGGAGCGCAAGGAATGAAGGACGGCGGCGCCTCCCGCCCGCGATCCGAGCGGATGGCAGATTCGAGTTACCGGCTGATGGTCGCCATCATGGCCATGGAGGATGCCCTCTTCTCCCATCTGGAAAAACGAGTTGCCAGGTTCGGCATCCAGCCCGGGATGACCGTGGTGGATTACGGCTGCGGGCCCGGACGCTATACGACATACTATTCCCGGCTGGCCGGGCGGCAGGGCAAAGTCTTTGCCGTCGACATCCACCCCCTGGCGATCGACCTGGTCCGCCAGCAGATGGAAAAATATGGGCTGGACAACGTCGAGCCGCGGCTGGCGGACGGTTATGCCAGCGGCCTGCCCGACGGCGTCGCCGACCTGGTCACCGCCATCGACATGTTCTTCGCGATCCAAGACCAGAAGGCTTTCCTGGCCGAATTGCGCCGCATCGCCAAGCCGACCGGCTTGCTGATCCTGGACGACGGGCACCAGCCGCGCCAGCGCACGAAGGAACAGCTCGCCGCGGCCGGAAGCTGGCAGATCGTCGAGGAGACCAAAGACCATTTGAAGTGCAAACCTGCCTGATGGCAGCCAAACACGGGGGAAATATTCCATTTTCAGGAGTCTGGCAATGAATTTTGATTTCGATCGTCTCATCGATCGCCGCAGCAGCGGCTCGATCAAATGGCACAAATATCCGGCAGATGTGCTGCCTCTCTGGGTGGCAGATATGGATTTTGCCGTCCCCGAACCGATCCGGGCCGCCCTGCATGCCAGCGTGGACCACGGCATCTTCGGCTACGAGATCCCCACACCCCAGCTGCTGGAAACCGTGGCGGAGCGCATGCACCGGCTGTACGGCTGGCGGGTCGAACCGGATTGGATCGTCACCACGCCGGGGGTGGTCTCCGCCTTCTTCTCTGCAGCCCGAGCCTTTTGTGACGGTTCAGGCATCCTGGTCCAGCCGCCGGTCTACCCGCCCTTCCTGAGCGTGGCGAAAGACACTGGCGCGGTCCAGCAGCTGGCTCCGCTCCAACGGCTTGAACAGGGATCAACGGTCTTCTATGAGATCGATTGGTCGGCGTTCGAGGCAGGCTTCGGTTCGGCTGGCGCCAGGACGGCCATGTTCCTGCTCTGCTCACCGCATAACCCGACCGGTCAAGCCTACCCGAAGGACGCGCTGCTGCGCATGGCCGAGAGCTGCCTGAAACATGGCGCTCTCCTATGTTCGGACGAGATCCACAGCGAACTGCTCCTGGGCGGGACGAAGCACATCCCGATCGCCTCCCTCGATCCGGAGATCGCCAGACGCAGCCTGACCCTGGTGGCACCCAGCAAGACCTTCAACGTCCCGGGGCTGTACTGCGCCTTTGCGATCCTCCCCGATCCAGAGCTGCGCGCCCGTTATGAAACGACTGTTGAGCATTTGAACAGCGGCCTGGGCATGGTCGCTGCCCAGGCTGCCTTCTCCGGCCAATGCGATGATTGGCTGGAGGCCCTGCGTTCCTACCTGACCGGGAACCGGGATTTCCTCGTCCGCTTCGTCGAGCAGGAATTGCCCGGCGTCCGCACCACTGTCCCGGACGCCACATACCTGGCCTGGCTGGACTGCAGCGACCTGGTCGCCTCCGGCCGGCTGAGTTCCCCGCCGTCCGAGTTCTTCCTCAAGAATGCCGGCGTGGCCCTCAACAACGGTGCGGATTTCGGCCTGGGCGGGGAGAACTTCGTCCGGTTGAATTTTGGCTGTCCCCGCGCTATACTGGTAGAGGCGCTCGGAAAGATGAAAAAAGCTTTGGGCGTATAATCAAGTTGGCTCTCATTCGTCATTCTTATGGAGGCAAGATGACCACCCTCAATTCCGATGAAAAATCCAGCCTGGTGATGGCCTACACCCAGAATATGCTCGTCCGCGGCGAGGTTGTCACCAAGCAGAACGTCAAGGTGAGCACCTGGCTGCGTACGCAGGGCGTTCCCGAGTACGTTCATTTCTTCAAGGCGCAGGTGCTTTTCTTCGGGAGCGGCGGGGTCAAGAACCTGGCGTATGCAGAGATGTTCGTTCCGGTGGCGGATTTGATCGCCTTTCACCTGGCGCCTCCCGCCGCCGACCCGATGGATTATGCCCAGGATGAATTGAACCGGGTGATGATCCCGGTGACTGCCTTGGTGGGGACCTTTATCTTCAAGGGGAGCCTGCGTATTTCCTCCAAGGCGGGCATCAGCGCCAGCATCGAGCTGGCCCGTTCGGCCTGGAACTCGATCTACGACATCGACGTCACCAACCCCTTTGTGCCCCAGATGCAAGCCATCCACATTCCCCTGGTCCTGGTTAACCCCAAGCACGTCAGCCTGGCGGTGGAGACCAGTTCGTAGTTTCCGCAGGATCGGCGCGAAGCCTCGCATTTTGCTTTGGATGGTGAGACGATCATTCGCCCCACCTTTTTTTCGATATCCGCAATTGGAAAATGGAGACGAGCATGGACCTGATGGAAATCGTTGGACGCGATCCCGAGCCCGCGCCCTGGTCGGAAGGCGAGAAAATCCCATGGAACGAACCGGGGTTCAGCGCCCGCATGCTGCGCGAGCACCTTTCCCAGGAACACGACTGGGCCAGCCGCCGGGCATCGATCATCGATCGCCATGTGGATTGGATCCAGGGCGGGGTCCTCGAAAACAAGCCGGCCCGGGTGCTCGATCTGGGCTGCGGACCGGGCCTTTATACCAGCCGGCTGGCGGCCCGCGGGAATGAATGTGAGGGAATAGATTTTTCGCCTGCCTCGATCGAGTATGCCCGCCGGGTTGCTGAGGCGGCTGGCCTGCACTGCCGCTATCAACTCGAGGATGTCCGCCAGGCTGATTTCGGGTCGGGCTATGGGTTGGCCATGTTCATCTTCGGCGAGTTGAACGTCTTCCGCCCGCAGGAGGCGGCCCGAATCCTCGAAAAAGCGCATGCCGCCCTCCTCCCGGGTGGGGCGCTGCTCCTGGAGGTCCATTCGGATGAGCTCGTCAACCGGATCGGCCATCAGCCTGCCAGTTGGTATTCGGCGCAATCCGGCCTGTTTTCCGACCGGCCGCACCTCTGTTTGCAGGAAAGCTTCTGGTCGGAGGCGGATGCGGTGGCCACCCAACGATATTTGATCGTCGATGCGGAGACCGGCCGGCTGGCGCGCTACGCTTCCAGCATGCAGGCATACTCCGAGGAAGGATATCGGGCTCTCCTGGCGAAGGCCGGCTTCCGGGATGTGGATGTGCATGCCTCCCTGACTGGATCCGGCGAACCCGGCCAGGCGGATCTATTCGTGCTCCTCGCACGCGCATAGACCGGGGAGCCCGGCTGATTGTTTTGGGCTCTGGGCCAAGTTGCTCGGGACGGCCCATCCGCCAACTCAGTGTAAAATAGCTTGAGGAAAACAGGATAAGGATCGGCGTTCATTCTCACGAGGAGATGGCAAATGAAAATCCTTTTCATCGGTGGCACCGGCCTGATTAGTTCGGCCTGCTCGGAACTTGCTGTGGAGCGCGGCCAGGAGCTTTTCCTCCTCAATCGCGGCAGGTTCGACAGGTACGCTTCCCCGGCCGGAGCCCACGCCCTGACAGGGGACATCCACGGCGACGAAGCAGCCCTGGTTGAGCTGTTGGCTCCTTACCAGTTCGACGTGGTGGTCGACTGGCTCGCCTACACTCCCGCGGACATCGAGCGGGACCTGCGGCTTTTTGGTGGCAGGACCGGCCAGTTCGTCTTTATCAGCTCTGCCAGCGCCTACCAGAAGCCCCCCAATTTCTACGTGATCACCGAAAAGACACCCCTGGAAAACCCCTTCTGGGATTATTCCCGCAACAAGATCGCCTGTGAAAAACGCCTGATGCGGGCCTTCAAGGAACAGAAATTTCCTGTCACCATCGTCCGGCCATCGCTCACCTACGGTCCATCCCAGATACCGCTGTGCGTGGGCAGTTGGCAGCATCCTTACACGGTCGTCGACCGGATGAAGAGGGGCAAGAGGATCATCGTTCCGGGCGACGGCACCTCGTTGTGGGTCCTGACCTGGAATGGGGATTTCGCCAAGGGTTTCCTGGGTCTGCTGGGAAACCCAAAGGCCATCGGCGAAGCCTACCACATCACCGCCGATGAGGTCCTCACCTGGAACAGCATCTACAGCGAGGTCGGTTGGGCGCTGGGCTTGGACCCCGAGATCGTCCACATTCCATCCGACCTGATCGCCGCCTACGATCCGGAGGCATTCGGCAGCCTGATCGGCGACAAGATCAACAGCGCGGTCTTCGACAATCGCAAGATCAAGAAGCTGGTTCCGGATTTCACCTGCACCGTTCCGTGGTCGGATGGCCTGCGCCGCTCGCTTGCCTGGTTCGATGCCGACCCGGTCCGCCGGACCATCGACGAGAAAGCGAACGCCACCTGGGACAAGATCCTGGCTGCGTACGGGAAAGCGTTCCCGCAAGGGTAAGCGAATCCGGGCAGGAAGCGACGAAAAAGCCGGCCTGATGGTATCATAGGCCGGATCACAGCCTTTGGAAGAGCGGAGGGTACTTGGTATGATGAGGCAAAATCGGGGTGGGTCTGGGGGTGGTTGTCTGACGGTGATCGGCATCCTTTTGTTATTGGCCGCCATAACTGCAGCCGGGTTCGGTTTGCTTGCGGGCATCCTGACTCTGACCGGCAATTTGGACTCCGGCGGCATCTCCGTGATGATCCTGTTCGCCACACCTCTTTGGCTGTACCTGCTGATCGGGGGATTGCGTGACCTTGGCAAAAAGACCGGGACGATGAAATGGCTCAGGCTTGTCGTCGCTGGATTGCTCGCAGCGGCCATTGCCGGGATAACGATCCCCTATTCCGTTTATCTGGGAAAATGCGACCAGAGGCTGGTTGCAGGCGGCAGGTTGATCGGCTGCAACCTTTCCGGCCATGACCTGCACGGGCTCGATTTGCACAATGCCAACCTCACCTATGCAAACTTGAGCGGGGCAAACCTGGCAGGCGCAAATCTCCAGGGGGTGCAATTCAAGCAAACCGACCTGACGGGTGTGTCAGGGCTGAGCGACGAATCCCTGGCCAAGTTTTTGAGCGTTCAGGTGGAGGATTTGGCCCAGACCACTTCCCTGCTGCAGATCCAACTGGAAAGCCGCACGAAACTCCAGCAGGCGCTCGCCGGGGCCTGCGGCGGTCGGGGAATCGATGGTGCCCGCATCAACCCCAACGATCAATCTTTCCACACCGTGATGGTCCTGGACGCCAAGGGCGCCTCCTCTTCCGCCTGGGGAGATGGACTGAAGGGAAATGGTTGGGAGCCCATGGCGTTGCGTTTTACGGACCTGGTCGCTTGCGTTGGCAACCAGGTAAAAGTAGAGGTTGAGAGTTGTGACTACAGCGGCGGATCGACCGTCGTCCGCAACCGTTACGAAGTCAAAGTCAGCCTCTTCACGGCTGCCACTGGCCAGCAACTGGCCCAGGAGACGATCCAGGGGAGCGACCCCGAGGGATGTCCATCCACCATCACCCAGGGCGGATCTGTGATCAACGGTGGGAAGGTCTCGAACGACAATTTATCCAACTGGTTGGCGCGGTGGGTCCATCCGCCGGCCAAGTGAGGCCCCGCCCGGGGACCGGTGGCACGTTTCGATCCGGGCAAATACGATAATCAGGAGATCTCTGTGAAATACGGTCACTTCGACGACACTGCCAAAGAATATGTGATCACCCGTCCGGATACACCCCAATCCTGGAGCAACTACCTGGGCTCGACCGAGTACGGGGCGATCATCACCAACAATGCCGGAGGCTACGGCTTCTTCCAGTCGGGGGCGCGCGGCCGCTTCATGCGCCTGCTCTTCAACCGCGTCCCGCTCGACCAGCCCGGCCGGTATTTCTACCTGCGCGACCGGGGAAACGGGGATTACTGGTCGGCCTCTTGGCAGCCGGTCGGGAAACCCCTCGACCGTTACCAGTCCACCTGCCGGCACGGGACCGCCTACACCGTGATCGAATCGCAGTACGACGGGATCGCCACCGAAGCCACCTACTTCGTCCCGCTCGGCCAGCGTTTCGAATACTGGCGGCTGAAAGTGACCAACCGGTCCGACCGGCCGCGTGACCTGTCGGTCTTCACCTTCTGCGAGTTCACCAACCAGTGGGTGACCTACCAGGATCAAGTCAACCTGCAGTATTCCCTTTTCATCGTCAAAGGCGAATTGACGGATAACCTGCTGCGCATCGCCATCCAGGACAACCTGCCTTCCAAGGACGATGGCGTCAACCTGAGCGATGTGCCCTTCAAAGTTTGGATGACCCTGGTCGGCGCCCCGCTGGCCGGCTACGATACCAGCCGGGACGCTTTTCTCGGTCCCTATCGGGCTTACCACAACCCGCTGGCGGTGGAGCAGGGGAAGTGCTCGAACAGCAATGCCTTCGGCGATAACGCCTGCGGCGGCCTGCAGTCCGACCTGAGCCTCCAGCCCGGGGAGACCCGCGAGCTGCTGGTCCTGCTCGGGATCGGCGATGCCCGCACGGTCGGCAGGAAGACCGTCGCCGAGTTCGCCTCCCTGGACCGGGCCGAAAAAGAATTGCAAAAACTCAGGGAAGCCTGGCATGCCCGCCTGGGTAGCCTGATGGTCGAAACGCCCGATCCTGATCTCGATCACACCGTCAACGTCTGGGGTTTGTATAACAGCCTGATCACCTTCGCCTGGTCGCGGGCTGCCAGCCTGGTCTACAACGGCGAGAGGGATGGGCTGGGCTTCCGCGATTCGGTCCAGGACCTGCTCGGGGTGACGGCCGCCATCCCGGAGGAGACCCGCCAGCGCCTGGAACTGATGCTGACCGGACAGGTTGCCTGCGGCGGGGCTATCCCGATCATCCAACCCTTCAATCACCGGCCTGGCCGGGAAAAGTCCCCCGCTCCGGAGGAATTCCGCTCGGATGACTGCTTGTGGTTTTTCAATGCCGTCCCTGCCTACGTCAACGAGACTGGCGACCTGGACTTCTACAACAAGGTCCTGCCTTACGCCGACCACGGCGAGACGACCGTCCTCGGCCACCTGCGCCGGGCCCTCGAGTTCAACCTGGAGCGGACCGGTAAGCACGGCCTGCCCTGCGGTCTGCTGGCGGATTGGAACGACTGCCTCAAGCTAGGCTACAACGGCGAGAGCCTGTTCGTGGCCTTCCAGGTCCGCTTCGGCCTGACGGTTTACGCCGAGATCGCCGAACGGCTGGGAAAGCCCGAGGAATCTCGGTGGGCCCTAGCCGAGCGCGAGAAGATGGACTCCGCCATCCAGGCTTCCACCTGGGATGGGAACTGGTTCATCTGGGCCATCACCGAGGACGGCACAGTCTATGGCACGCACGAGTACGAGGAAGGCCAGGTCTACCTGAACACCCAGCTCTGGTCGGTGCTCAGCGGGGCGGCCACTCCCGAACAGGCGGAGCGCTGCATGCAGGCCGTCAAGGAACGGCTGGCCACGCCTTACGGATTGATGCTCTCGGCGCCTCCCTTCGCCAGGACATCCATCGAAGTGATGCGGGCGGTGGTCTTCAATCCCGGCATCAAGGAGAACGCCGGCATTTTCAACCATACCCAGGGCTGGGGAGTCATGGCCGAATGCCTGCTCGGGAACGGCGACCGGGCCTACGAGTACTATCGGGCTTTCATGCCGGCCGCCTACAACGACCGGGCCGAGCTGCGCCAGTCCGAGCCCTACGTCCAGGGCCAGACAACCTATTCGACCTTCTCGCCTCGGCCCGGCAACACCCGCACCTCCTGGCTGACCGGCGCGGCCGCATGGGCCTATTTCAGCGCCACCCAGTACGTCCTGGGCATCCGCCCGGAGCCGGACGGCCTGCGCCTCGACCCGTGCATCCCCCACGATTGGAAAGGCTTCAAGGCCACCCGGCGCTTCCGCGGCCACATGATCGAGATCGAGGTCAAGAACCCCGACGGAGTCTGCCGCGGGGTCAAATCCCTGACCCTGAACGGGAAACTGCTGGATGGCAATCTCCTTCCGGCGGACCGGCTGGGGGAGAAGAGCCTGGTCGAAGTGGTGATGGGATAGCCTTTGGTTATAAAAAGCAGAGGGTGGGCTTCCCACCCTCTGCTTTTATTTAAGGCAATCGATCTATCCGGCGCTCAGCCGGTTGATCGACTCGGCTGTGCGCAAGCCGGATTCGATCGCGCCCTGAATCCAGGCATGATAGAGCGAGGCGTGCTCCCCGGCAAAGTAGATGCGCCCCTCGGGGCGGATGATCTCGTCGTAGAGCAGGGTCTGCTGGCCGGGATCGAACAGGGCGAAGGCCCCGCCGGCAAATTCATCGTCGTGCCACATGTGTGAGGCGCCCACTTCGAACTCCGCGGTGACCTGGGGATGGATGGCGGCAACGTCCTCCAGGGCTTGCTCGATGCGGTCCTGGGGCGAGAGCGAACCCCAGCGCTGGGCATCCTCAGACCAGGTATAGGAGGCCAGCATCACCCCGCGGCCGGTCTCGCGGCCGTGGTCCGGGTAGTAGACGTTGCGGACCGGCAGGTCGGTGATCGTCCCGCCGCCGAAGATGCCGTCGTCTTCCTCCCAGAACCGCCGGCGGCATTGGAAGAGGATCTTGGCCGAGGCGTCGTAGTGCAGCTCACGGATGGCCCGCATCTTGGCCCGCGAGAACGGCTTAAGCGCCTCGATGTGCCGCAGCACCGGGAAGGGGGCGGTGATGATGGCGTAATCGCCCTTCTCCTCGAGGCGTCCCGCCTTTGTCTGGTAATGAATGGTGACGTCCGTGGGGGACTGGTCCAGTGCGATCATGCGGGCCCCGAAGCGAATCTCATTCTTCAGCTCCGGCAGGAAGGCGTATGGCAGGCGGTCCGTCCCGCCCTGGATCTCGACCATGTTCGTGTAATAGTTGCCGGCGTCCTCGCGGAAGAGCTCGAGGAACGAGGCGTTCATCAGGGCCTCCTGGTTGGCCAGCAGGCCGTACATCTCGATAGCGCCCTCGGACCATTGATTGGCCTCCAGGAATTCCCGCGTGGAGTACTCGTCGTATTTGCCGACGATCTCGGGCCAGGCATCCTCGCCTTTTTTCTCGAGCAGGGTCACCAGGGGCTGGATGGCCTTGCGCCAGAGCTGGTCGGCGGTCTGTCCGACCTCGTGGCCGGCCACCTCGAAGCCGAGCAGGCTCGGATCGGCAGACGCCTCGGCTGCGCGCACCTTCCGGCCGCTGATGTAATAATACGCTTTGGGGTTGTCCATGGTGAACTCGTTGGTCTTCAACCCGAACTTGTCGATGTATGCCAGGGTCATTTTGTGGGCGCGCGGGATGCGCATCGCCCCGACCTCGGCATACAGGCCTTCCGTGAACGGATCGCGCAGGGTGTGGACGCGCCCGCCCAGGCGCTGCTGGGCTTCGAGCACCACCGGCTTGTGGCCGGCGCGCTTCAATTCGTAAGCCGCCGTCAACCCGGCCATCCCGGCCCCCACGATGACGACCTTTTTTGGACTGGAGGTCTGGGAGAGGCCATTTTTGATCAGGCCAAGGTAGTCGATCTTTGGTTCCATCGATTGCTCCTTATTAATTACGATAAATATGATGATTTAAGTATACTAATAGGGCAATTCTGTCACAATGACCAATTCAGGGGATAGCAGCCTGCGACTGCGAAAGGCGGCAAAGTGAAAAAAGAGCGGATGGGAATTTCCCATCCGCTCAGGATCGGCTGCCGCAAACGGCGATCAAGGTGTGATGATCCGGAAGCCGATGTGGAAATCTCCGTATTCCGGGGGATCCTCGAAATGGCGGTATGCGGCGCGGCCCACGAACTGGGATCCACCCCACCAGCCACCTTTTTCAATTTTCACTTTCCCGGTCGCGGGACCGGTCGGGTCGGCCACCGCCTCGGCCGGGTGCGGACCCAGCCAGTCCTGGACCCATTCCATGACATTCCCGCACATGTCGAGTGCACCGATCCAGCTGGCGCCGGCCGGGTAGCTCCCGACGGGCTGGAGACCTTTGCCGCCGACCAGGTTGCAGCGGCCCGGCTCGAATTCATCTCCCCAGGGGAAAATCCGCCCCTCCGGTCCCCGGGCGGCGTACTCCCACTCGGCCTCGGTCGGCAGGCGCCCGCCGCGCCAGCGGGCGTAAGCCTCCGCCTCGTACCAGGTGACGCAGGCCACGGGGTTATCCGGCAGGTTCCCCAGGCAGAATTTGGGCAATTGGCCGGCGAGTTGGCCGCCCAGCCATTCCCAGCCCGCTTCGGACCAGTATGCCCGGGTCGTGTATCCGCCCGCCTCGACGAAGGCCTGGAAGGCCCGGTTGGTGACCTCGGTTTTGTCGATCCAGTATCCGGCCGTCAGGCGGACCTCGTGCTGCGGCTGTTCGCTGGGGAGTTCACCCAATACGAAACCGGGAGGAGCCGGTTGGGCCTCCCGGACGGCCCGGACCGCTGCCTCGTCGCTGCCCATCAGAAAGGTCCCGGCTGGCACCCAGACCTGGCGGATGCCGTGGGCGTCCTGCCGCTCCTGGCCGGCAGCCGGACGAGCGGCGCAGCCCGGCAATCCGACAGCCAGGCAGATGGCCAACAACAGGGATCGTTTCATGCGGCATTCCTTCCCGGACGAGTATGTTCCTCATCCAGATCCATGGCAGTTCCTTTCAGGGCTGCGGCCGGCGCAGCCCTGGTGGTCATGCAAAGCCTCGCCCTTACGGGTTCAGACCGAGCTGTTCGATCAGCCAGGCCTGGTGGGCCGCCCGGACTGGGTCGGAGTGCATGTCGTGCAGATCGTCGTACCACTCGATCTGTTTGGGCTGGCTGGCCGCCTCGTAATACTGGTTCGCCAGGCTTTCCGGCACGATTGCGTCCTTCTTCCCGAACTGGAAGAGGATGCTGGCGGGAGCCGCATTTGGAACGTACTTGACCGGGTCGAGGTCCCCAACGTAGGTCAGGTATTGCTGGCTCGAGATGCTGCCGAACAGGCTGATCCAGCTGGCAAAGCTTGGCGCGCCGGCGATCAGGACGTAAGTTTTGGCGCGTTTGTCAGTGCCCGCCAGGATCCCGCCGTAGACCGCGCCGTAGTCATGCCCGACGTAGCCCAGCCGTTTGGGGTCCACGCCAGGTTGGGAGAGCAGGAAGTCGAAGGCCCGGCGCAGCTCGACGGTCTGGCCGATGATCTGCGACCGGTCGGCTTGCGTGCCGGTCGGCAGGGAGGACCAGGGGAAGTACCCCTGTGGCAGCAGGCAGACGGCGCCGTGTTGGGCCATCGTGATGGCCTCCGGGAGGTATTCGTGGCGGTCGCTGCTGACCGTTCCCAGCCAGTGCATATACAGGATGCCGGCAAACGGACCCTTTCCCTTGGGTTGGACCAGGATGGCCACCGTCCGCCCGCCGGTGTTGACGGCGAAGGCTGGGTCGTGTGCGGCGTAGCTCAGTTCCGTGACGATCACGCCATCCTGTTCGGTCTGCGAGATGACCCTGGCATCGAAGGGCACCGTCGCATCGTACTCGAACGGGGTCTTGGGAGCGGCGAGCGTCGGCGTACAGGCTGAGAGGACGAAGAGAAGGCCAAGGGCAACGTACAAAATGCGTTTCATATTTGTTCCTTTCTGTGAGTAGATGCGGCGACCGGGGCAGGTTCAGGGGACGAGGCCGAGCTGTTCGACGAGCCAGGCCAGGCGCGCCCGGGCGACTTCGGCTGTGCCCATCTCGTGGATGTCGTCGAACCATTCGATCTGCTTGGGCTGGCTGGCTGCGGCGTAGAATCTGGTCGCCAGGCTAGACGGGACGAAGGAATCCTTCCGGCCGAACTGGAAGAGCAGGCTGGCCGGGGCAGCTCGCGCGACGAACCCGACCGGGTCGATGTCCCGGGCGATCGGCACATAGGGATCGTGGGCGATGTGGAAGAACGAGATCCAGTCGGCGAAGCTGGGTACGCCGGCGACCAGGACGTACGTCTTGAGGCGCGGGTCGATCCCGGCCAGGATCCCGCCGTAGACGGCGCCGTAATCGTGGCCGACGTAACCCAGCCTCTTCGGGTCGACTCCAGGCTGAGCAAGCAGGAAGTCCACCGCCCGGCGCAGCTCAACCGCCTGCCCGACCATCAGCGGATGATCGGCCTGGGTGCCCAGCGGGGAGGCCATCCAGGGGAAATACCCCTGCAGCACCAGGCAGACCGCCCCGTGGCGGGCCGTCTCCACGGCCTCGTCCAGGAACTCGCTGCGGTTGCCGGTGACGTTTCCCAGCCAGTGCAGGTAGATGATCCCGGCGAAAGGTCCCTGGCCCGGAGGCTGGACCAGGTAGGCGATCGTCCGCCCCCCGGTCATCGGCGAGAAGGCCGGATCGTGGGCGGAATAATTCAGGTCTGTGACCGTCACCCCATCCCGGTCCTGGCGGCTGACGATTTTCGTGGCGAATGGGACCAAGGCATTGTAGTCGAACGGGGAAGCCGGCCTGGGTTTTTCCCCCACCGAGCAGGCGGGCAGGCCGATCACCACCCCCAGGAGGAGCGTGCCCAGAGCGATCAAGGTCAGTCGATTTTTCATCAAATACACCTCGCCAACGGATTTTTCCAGGGACATTATGCATCCGTCCGGCTGGCCTTTGGCGGTACAATAAAAGGTACAGAAAAGGATACACATCGGATGGGTTTGCCACGATCGTTCGGCCATTGGGTGAAAGAACGTCGGACTGCGCTCGACCTGACTCGCGAGGAGTTGGCCGGACGGGCAGCCTGTTCCCCGGTGACGATCAAGAAAATCGAGGCGGACGCGCGCCGGCCTTCGAAGCAGATGGCGGAGGTCCTGGGGCGCGCCCTGGAGATCCCCTCCGCAGACCTGGAGCGTTTCCTGGCCCTGGGGCGCGGCTTGCCGCCCGGGGTCCATCCTGCCGCTTCCGTGCCGCTGGCCGACCTGCAGATCCCCCTGCCGCCCGCGCCGCTGGTCAACCGCGTCGTCGAGAGTGCCGCCATTTGCGGGCAGCTCCGCCGTCCCGACGTGCGCCTGCTGACCCTGACCGGCACCGGCGGGGTGGGCAAGACCCGCCTGGCCATCCAGGCGGCCCAGGCACTCCAAGCCGAATTTGCCGACGGCGTCCGGACGATCTACCTCGCCTCGATCCTCCAGCCGGAGCTTTTCCTCGTGGCGGTTGCCCACGGCCTGGGTCTCTCGGCCTCCGACGAACAGATTGCCCGGGAACGACTCGCCCTCTTCTTCCAAAATAAGCATCTCCTGCTCGTGCTGGATAATTTCGAACAAATCCTCGGCTCGGCGGCCGAGCTGGCCGCCTGGCTGGAAAAAGCCCCCGGTCTGAAGATCCTGGTGACCAGCCGGGCGCGCCTCCGCCTGGTGGCCGAGCACGAGTATCCCGTCCCGCCGATGGAGCTGCCGAACTTGCAGCACCTTCCCCCAGCGGCCAAACTGCTGTCAGACTGTCCGACGGTGGAATTGTTCGTCCGGCGGGTTCAGGCCATCCAACCCAACTTTCAATTGACCGATGCCAACGCCCCGGCCGTGGCCGAGATTTGCGTCCTGCTGGACGGCCTGCCGCTGGCGATCGAGCTGGCCGCGGCCCGCTGCAAGCTGCTTGCCCCGTTCGCTCTGTTGGACCAGCTCCGCCGCTTTCACCCGCTACGCCTGTTGACCGGCGGCGCCCGGGACCTGCCGGCCCGCCAGCAGACCATCCGCCAGACGATGGACTGGAGCTATTCGCTGCTCGGGGAGACTGAAGGCTGGCTTTTCGAGCGACTGGGCGTCTTCTCCGGTGGAGCCAGCCTGGCGGCCATTCAGTCCGTGTGCTGGGAGGGGGATGAACTGCCCCTCCTGGATGCTCTCCAGAGCCTGATGGACCACAGTCTGATCTGGCGGGACGAAGCCCGGGAATTTCCGCCGCGTTTCCATATGCTGGCCACCTTGCGCGAATATGCCGTGGAGCGCCTGGAGAAGCGCGGCGAGCTGGCGGAATACCGCCACCGTCACGCGGCTTATTTCGATGCTTTTGCTGCCGGGAAATTCGACGAACTGCGCGACAGCCGCCAGGGGGCGGCCACCCTCGGTCTGGAAGCCGAGCAGGCCAACCTGCGGGCGGCTTTGGAATGGTGCTGCAATACACCTGCCGACCTGGAAACGGGCATGCGCCTGGCGAGCCGCTTGTGGGAGTTTTGGCTGCTCCACGGGGACGCCGAAGAAGGCCAGACCTGGATGGAGCGCTTGCTCTCCCTCGACGACGCCCGGGAGAAGCCCCCGCCCGGGGCGGAGAAACCGTCACTTTGGCGGGCGTATCTGCTCAATGGACTGGGAATGCTGACCCATATGCGCGTCCAGGCGGCCAGGAAGCTGTTCGATGAGAGCTTGGCGATCTTCGGGGACATGGGCGATCGCTACGGCCAGGCCTGGGTGATGAACCACCTCGGCCAGATCGCCCTGTGGTCCGGTGAGTTTCCCGAGGCGCAGGCCCGGCTGGGAGAAAGCCTGGACCTGTTCCGCCAGCTTGGCGCGAGCTGGAATATCGCCTGGGTTTACTACAGCCTGGCCGACGTTGCAATCGAAACGGGCCAGCTGTCCAAAGCCGAATCCTGGCTGAGCCAGAGCCTGGATCTCTTCGAACAGGCCGGCGACCGGCGGGCGACCGCCCTCTGCCATTATTCCTACGGGGAGATCGCCCGCCGCCGTGAGGACTTTCCGGCTGCCATCCGTTCGTTCTCCGAAGGCTTGCGCCTCGTCCGCCTCGTCGGGGACCCGGTCAATATTGCCCGATTTTCCTTCGCCATTGGGGATGCGACCCTGCGCGCCGGAGACCCGGCCGGGGCAACTCCCCCGCTCATGAAAAGCCTGCGCATCTACCGGCAGAAGGGGGAGGATTGGGGCGTCGCCTTCAGCCTGATCGATTTGGCAAGGGTCGCCGCCTCTCGCCTATCATCGGAACAGGCAGCGGGAATGCTTGGAGCGGCTTCGGCCCTGCTCGAAACGGCGGAAGGGTACTACCAAACCTCCGCCCGGGAATACTATCCGCCGGCCGAGCAGGAGGTCCGGGAGTGCCTGGAGGAAGCGGATTTCCACCGCGCCTGGGCGGCGGGCGGAAAATCAGTCGAAGCCATCGTGAAATCGGTCGACGACGGACCCGATTGGGTCCCGGCGGGGAGGGTCGATGAATAAAGGCAAAATATACCGGGAGAAACTCAGGGCACTCAGGGATTGGGAGCCCTACCTGCTGAAGGAGTCCGGCCTGCCAGGGCCGCGCGGCAACCTCGAGCTGGCCCAGGTCGTTGCGGACGAGGGCGACCGGGCGCTTTTCGACCGTTTCCTGACCTATACACCCGAGATCGCCCCGACCAACGACCCGCACGAATTCCTGGCCTTTTGCGGGGTGGTGGGATTGGGCCGGCTGCTGGCAGAAGGGGACGAAAAACTCCTCGATGCCATCCGCCCCTTCGCCTCCGACCCCCGCTGGAGGCTGCGGGAAGGCGTCGCCATGGCCCTTCAGCGCCTCGGCGTGGCCGATATGCCCCGGCTTTTGCTCGCCATGGAGAACTGGAGCACAGGGAACTGGCTCGAGAAACGCGCCGCCGCGGCTGCCCTGGCCGAACCCGTCCTGCTCCACGACGAAAAGCAAACCCTCGAAGCCTTGCAGATCCTGGACCGCATCACCGCATCGATGGAAGACTCGCCAGAAGCCAAAAGCCCGGATTATAAGGTCCTGCAAAAGGGCATGGGATACTGCTGGAGTGTGGTCGTCGCGGCCATCCCGGCGGAAGGCAAGCGCATGATGGAAAAGTGGTTCTCCTGCGCCGATCCGGCCATCCGGCGGGTGATGCAGGAGAACCTGAAGAAGAATCGTCTCGTTCGCAAGGATGCCGCCTGGGTGGAGATGTGGCGCGAACGGGAATAATTCCCGGTTAATCAACCGAAGGTGTCAGCTTGAGCTGGGCGATTAGACAGTCCTGCCGGGTGCCATTTTGGGGCCTGCGAGTGGAATAAAAAAGGCGGATGGGGAATACCCATCCGCCAAAACGACCTACGTAAATTGTGAGAGGAAAGAGCGGGGTCTACCGCAGTTCGTCGTGGGAGACGTCTGGCCTGCTGGACGAAGTCCGCTGCCAGGGTTCGGATCTACCCGGTCCTTCCTCCTATGGAGTGTCCTGCAATTCCTTCGATGCTGAACCTCCTTTCCAGACCTTTTGGTCTCTCGATTTCATGATACGACAGGATTGTTCAGATTGCATTAAAATCTGCCATCAATCTTGTAAAGGCTTGTCCAGACAGAAAACTGTCCTATAATACCTTGCAATGAATACGGATACGGGGCTGCAATGATCGATCAAACGATGAAAGCGCAAATCGACAGGCTTTTCCAGGAGTACGACACCGGGACATCTCCCGGCTGCGCCCTGGGCATCCTCCAGGAGGGAGAGCTGCTCTATGGGCGCGGCTATGGGCTTGCCAATCTTGAAGCGCAAATCCCAATCTCGACCGATACGGTGTTCCACCTTGCCTCGGTCTCCAAGCAATTTACCGCCACCTGCGTCGCTCTGCTGGAGGAGGCCGGGGAGATCGACCTGGAGGACGAGGCAAAGCGTTACCTCGCCTTCCTGCCCGACTGCGGCATGCCGCTGAAGGTCCGGCACCTGCTCCACATGACCAACGGCCTGGAAGATTTCTACGAAGTCACCAGTTTCATCATGGGGATCCCGGAAGGGGAGTATTTCTCCCGTGAGGATGCCATCCGCATCATCCAGGCAGCGGGCTGGCGAAAATTCTCGCCCGGGGAGAAGTGGGCGTATGGCAACACCGGCTATTTTCTGCTCGCCTGCATCATCGAAACAGTGACCGGGAAGCCATTCGCCGAATTCGTAGCCGAGCAGATCTTCCGCCCCCTGGGAATGCACAGTACATTCGTCCGCACGGACCGCTTCGCCGAGATCCCCAACCGCGCCAGCGGATATGACAGGCTGGTCGGCACGACAGACACGACTTACCGGCTCCGGAATGAGATGATCGAATTTGGCGGGGCCGGACAGGCCTGGTCCACCGTGAACGATCTGGTAAAGTGGGAAAATAACTTTCTCGACAACCGGCTTGGAAAGAGGGACCCGGGCCTGATCGAAAAGCTGTTCGAACCCGGCAGGTTGAATGACGGAACTCCCACCCGTTATGCCTATGGCCAGTTCATCTCCGAGCGAGCCGGATGCCGGGTGGTCTTTCACGAGGGAGGCGCAGCCGGGGTGAATACAGTGCTCTACCGCATTCCGGCAAAGGGACTCTCGGTCATCTGCCTTGCGAATACCGGTGATTTCCTGACCAGCATGCTGCGGAAACTGGGCGAGGAATGTTACGAACGGGTCGCCGGGATCATTTCTCCTTGGGAACCTACCTCTGCTGCAGCCGGTCCGGAACAGAAGCTGCAGGCTGCTCCTCGAGAAGCGCCCCAGACCAGACAGCCCCTCAAGCAACTGGAGCGCATCGTGGGGAGCTACGAAGATCCAGGCACGTCCCATATCTGGGAGGTGAGCGTGGACGATACGGGAATCCGTGTCCTGGAAAATTACTCCAGCGGGTTCTCCCTGCTCGTCACCGGACCGGCTGGAACGGACAGGCTTTCATTTCAGTGCAAGGAGACCGGCCTGCATGGCGCCTTTTGCCGGCTGATCGGAAGCCGCTTCATGGAGATCCGCGTCGGCGAAGAACCCTCCCTGCGGGCCTTCCAACGTTACCTCGGGCTCCCGCTGGCGCCGGATGCGCTTCAGGAATACCCGGGGATATATACCTGCCGGCCGCTCGGCACAAGCTACCGGGTCCATGCCACAGTGGATGGGATCTGCCTGGAGAATCTCGACCCGGATCACGATTTCCTGAATGTAGTCTTCACGCCGACCATCCGGGATATGTTCCTCGCCCGCTACCCGCCGCTGATCGGCTGGTACGTGATCCAGTTCCGCCGGGATGCGGCGGGTGAAGTGGCGGCCTTTGTTTTCCGCGACGAGGCCCCGGGCCGGGATCATTGGGTCTTTACGAGAGAATAGGAAAGGGCGACCATGTCATCCTTCGACCGGATCGCATTCGACGCTGACGACACGCTCTGGCACAATGAGCGCTTGTACAAATCGACCGAGGACGGCTACGCAGCCATCCTCTCCCGCTATGGAATTTCCGGGGAGGATGCCGGCCGGGGCCTGTTCCAGACGGAAAGCCGCAACATCCGGTCCTTCGGATATGGCATAAAGTCGTTCGCCCTCTCGATGATCGAATCCGCAGCGGCTCTGACCGGGGAGGCCATCTCGGCCCGGGACGTGCTCGCCATCCTGGATCTTGCCAAGGCTCAACTGAATGCGCCGGTCGAGCTGCTCCCGGAGGCCTCCGAGGCCGTGTCCCGCCTGGCGGAACGCTACCGGCTGATGCTGATCACCAAAGGCGAGCTGTTGGACCAGGAGAGGAAGCTGACCCTCTCCGGGCTGGGAAGGTTCTTCCAGGATATCGAAATCGTCAGCGACAAGACGACTGAAGTCTATGCCCGCCTCTTCCAGGCCCATGGTCTGGCCGCGGAGCGGGTCCTGATGGTGGGCAATTCGCTCCGCTCCGACATCCTGCCCATCCTGGCTCTCGGCGGCACCGCCGCCTACATCCCTTATGAGCTGACCTGGCAGCACGAAGCGGCCGATGCGCCGTCCCCGGGCACGCCCCGGTTCCACCAGTTGGAGCATCTCGGCCTTCTGCCCGGCCTGCTCGAACGGCTCGAAGCCGGGTGACCGCTCGGGGGTTCTTATTTTCGAGCCTTACTCTACCGACAATTGCACCAGGGAGATGAATATGCCCAAAAACGATTTCAAGGAAAAAGTCATCATGATCTCCGGCGCCTCCAGCGGGATCGGCCGGGAGCTGGCCCGCCAGCTCGCCGCCCAGGGAGCCTGGCTGTCCCTGGCGGCCCGGGACGCCGGCAGGCTCGAACTGGTCGCGGCGGAATGCCGGGACCTGGGTGGGAAGGCACTCGCCGTCCGGACGGACGTCAGTGAGTTGGCCCAGTGCGAGGCCTGGGTGCAAAGGACCCTCGAGCAGTTCGGGCGGGTCGACGTGCTGGTCAACAACGCCGGCGTCACCATGTGGGCGAACTTCGCCGACATCCAGGACCTGAGCGTCCCCGAGCAGGTCATGCGGGTCAATTATCTGGGCAGCCTGTATTGCACCCACTATGCCCTGCCATATCTCAGAAAGACGAAGGGCCTGATCGTCGGCATCTCCAGCCTGACCGGCAAGACCGGGGTTCCGACCCGCAGCGCCTATGCCGCCAGCAAGCACGCCATGGCGGGCTTCTTCGATTCGCTGCGCATCGAGCTGGCGCCTTCCGGCGTGGGTGTGACCATGATCTATCCCGGCTTCGTGGCCAGCGAGGTGCGCCAGCGCGCCTTCGGCCCGGACGGGAAACCGCTCGGCGAGAGCCCGGTCAAGGAAGGTGAGGTCATGCCGGTGGAGGAGTGCGCCCGCTTGATCGTCCGCGCAATGTCCCGTCGCCAGCGTGAGCTGGTCATGACTCTGCGCGGCAAGCTCGGCCTTTGGCTGAAGTTGATCGCCCCGGGGCTGGTCGACCGGATCGCCAGTCAGGCCATCCGGACAGGGAAGTGAGCGCGCCGGCAGCCTCCGGCCCGAGAAAGTTGCGACTATTTCTATATTGACAAAATAGAATATATGTTCTATATTTAGGCACCGCACAAAGGAGGTGCATATGACCAAACGGAATATCGTCCATGTCGAGATCTCGACGGCCAATCCCGAGCAGTCCGGAAAATTCTACAAGGAACTCTTCGGTTGGAAGATCACCCCGGTCCCCGAGATGAACTATACCTTGTGGGAACCGCAGACCGGTCCCGGCGGCGGCTTTAGCCCGGTCGGAGAAAACACCAAGGCCGGGGACGTCGTGGTCTACGTGGACAGCGACGACATCGAAGCCGACCTGAAGAAGGCCGAGGAGCTCGGCGGCAAGGTGCTCGTCCATAAGACCGAGATTCCCCAAACCGGCTGGTTCGGCCTTTTCGCCGACCCGACCGGCAACATGATCGCCGTCTACACCGACATGCATCCCGATCAACACTGATCCGACCCTTTATCGGGTTCTTACAGCGCAGCCTTTCCCTAGGGCTGCGCTTTTGTTTTGGGTCAACATATTTATAAGAAGTATAGGAAAAGAGGTCCCTTGTATTCACGAAAGGGCCAGCCATATAATGGACTAAATTTATCCGATTATTATTGGTTGAGCGAGGAGGTCGAGATGGTCAAGCGCAAAATCATTCCGTTCGTCCTGGTCGCCATGTTCATCATGGCCTGCAGCTGCGGTTCCCTTTCGAGCTTGATTCCCAAACAGGCCACGCCGTCGGCGGTCATCCCGCAGACCGGCGGCAGCGATACACAGACCGCCCCCACCAGCGGGCCGGATCCGTCCTTTCCGCAGGCCAGCCAGTTCGGTGGCACCTGGGCGGGCAACTGGAAGAATACCACCTACGGAACCACCGGCAAGATTTCGGCCACGATCACGGTCCAGCCGGACGGGACCCTCACCGCCGATGTGACCCTGGGCGGCAACATCCTGGGGATTGGCAGCCCCTCCCCGCTCACTTTCGACGGGACCTACGATGCCACCGGGCTTTCGTTTGGCGGTCCCGGGGAGCCCATTTTCGGCGACCTGGCCGTGACGGTCGATTACGCCGGCAAGCTTGCGATGGAAGCCAGCAACCTGCCGGTTCCGGGCATTGCCAAGGTGTCGGCGGCTGGAACGATGACTGCCACGGAGTTGAAGGTCACGTATACAGTTACCTTTTCGACCGGGGCCACCGCAAAGGGAACCGCGACACTTAAGAAGACCTCCTGAGCGCGCGCCCCTGGGCCCGGTCCCGCTGACCGGAGCGAGGTTTTGTTGTGGCCAGGGATCAAGATTCCTGGCTATCTTTGCCTTGACAGAATAGAATATTTGTTCTATATTTGGTCATCGCTCAAAGGAGGCGTATATGTCCAAGCGGAATATCGTCCATATCGAGTTTCCCACCGCCGACGCGGAACGATCTGCCAGTTTCTACCAGCAGCTTTTCGGCTGGAAGATCACCCCGGTTCCCGAGATGAATTACACCATGTGGGAGCCCGAAACGGGCCCCGGCGGCGGCTTCAGCCCGGTCGGCGAGAATACCAAGCCCGGGGAAGTCCTGGTGCATGTTGCCAGTGACGACATCGAGGCCGATTTGAAGAAAGTCGAAAAACTCGGCGGGAAGGTCGTCCGGCACAAGACCGAGATCCCCGGCGTCGGCTGGTGGGGCGTTTTCACCGACCCGACCGGGAACATGGTCGCCGTCTACACCGACCTGCACCCGGAACAGTGACCTTTTCTTTTTACCGGTATAGAAGCGCAGCCTTGATAAGGGGCTGCGCTTCTGCAAATGTTTCCAGAAGGATGCCATATGACTCAATCCGAGAAAGATAGCGCTGAAATCCGCCAGCTCGCCCGCTACCAGGTCCGCCCCGAAGCGCTCGAACGCTGCCTGGCGGCGATCCACGAATTCGTTGCCTACGTGCGCGCCAACGAGCCAGGGACGCTGCGCTACGAGGTCTGGCAGGAACAGGGCGATCCGACCCGCTTCGTCCACATCTTCGTCTTCCGGGATGCCGATGCCGACCGGATCCATTCCGAGTCGGCCGCAGTCAAGAAGTTTTCCGGAATCCTCTACCCCGAGTGCCTGGCGCCGGTCGAGTTCATCGATTACCGGCAGGTGGTTTCGAACGCCGGCCGAGCTTCTCGCTGAGGCTCCGTTTCGGTCGGGCGACGGGGGAAGTGATCTGATCTATGATAATATGTTAAGCGGTCATAAAAAATTACCGGCATGGCTGCACGGAAAATACATCTGCGGCCAACGATCGGCCGGGTTCAAATCGTCGACCAGGAACGCGTAATCACCCCGGGAGATTGCATCAGGGACTCCCGGGGCAGAGAGGCGAGATTGCCAACGGAGGTGGCCTTTGAAAAGCAACATATATACCGGCGGTGAGTATTCCAGGAACAACCCCCAATTCCACACCGGCGACTCGCCCTGGAAGGCGCGCCAGATCCTCACCATGCTCGATCGGCATACGATCCGGCCGACCTCGGTTTGCGAAATCGGCTGCGGCGCCGGGGAAATACTCCGACAGATGCAGCTTCAGATGGATGAGAAAACCAGGTTCTTCGGCTACGATATTTCCCCCCAGGCAATCGAAATCTGCCGGCAGAAGGAGAATGACCGGTTATCGTTCTTCTGTGAAGACCTCCTTCTCAAGAAAACGGACCCTTTCGATGTGCTTCTGTGCATCGACGTTTTCGAGCACATAGAGGATTACATGGGATTCTTGCGAACGCTGCAGCCGAAGGCGAAACTCAAGATCTTCCATATTCCGCTGGAGATGAATGGGGTCAGCGTGCTAAGGGGTTCTCCCATCCTGCAGAACCGGAAGTCCGTAGGACATCTCCATTACTTTATGAAGGAAACGGCTCTGGCGACTCTGAGAGATACGGGTTACACCGTCCTCGATTATTTCTATACCCGGGCAGGAATTGACCGCGCCCGCGGCCTGTGGGCGACGCTGGCGAAAGCCCCGAGGCTTCTGCTGGCGGCGATCAATCGCGATTTCGGCGCACGCGCCCTTGGGGGGTTCTCCCTGCTGGTGCTGGCCGAATAGCATCTTCCATCCGCCAGCCGGATCGTCCAAAATCCTGGGATGATAAGACCAGGGCATCCTCAACCCGGACGGCAGAAATGCCGTCCTTTGCATTGCGCCCCTGCGGACGGAGCGGCCGCTACTTGTGGCCCAGCAGGGTCAGGGCGGCGGCCACGGACGGATCGTTTGCGAATGTAAAAGTATCCCAATCAGCGTAGGCCTGCACGTCCGGGACGATGCCGGTCTTTTCCCAATCGGCCTTGGAGTGGAGCGGGACGAAGCGTTCCTGGGCCAGCCACAGGCGGGAACCGTCGCTCAGGTCATGGCCGAAGAGGATTTCCATATTCCCCAACGTTGTCTGCCCGACGACCTTGGCCCGGCCGATATCCTGGAGGACCCCCGAGGTGATCTCGCCAAAGCTGACCGTGCCTGTACCCACCAGGACCACCATCGGCACGGTCTGTGAGTTATTGATCGGATCGGCGGTGACTTGGAAGGGGTTTTGAGAAGTCCGGCTGGCAAAATGGCCGAGGACGCCCCCGGTAAAGTACCCCATGATCGGCTCGACGACGTCGCTGGAACCGCCGGAGTTCATCCGGTTGTCCAAGATCAGCCCGTCCAGCGGACCGAATTGCTCGAGCGCCTGCTTGACCTGTCCCGGCAGTGTTTCGTCGAAGTAGGAGGGCAGGAAGATATAACCGATCCGCGACCCGTCTTGGGTGGGGACCAGCCGTGCGATGATCGGGACGGAGGATTTGACCGAGTAACGAAGGACGGTGATATCCCGGGGCGCCTGGCCGGGAGTCTGGACGGTCAGGACGGCCGCGCTGCAGGCCGGGCCGCGCACCCATTCGGAATGGACGACCCCGTTTTGCACCAGGGGAATGCCGTCGACGGCCAGCAGGCTGTCGTGTTGTTGCAGGCCGGCATGTTCGGCGGCCGATCCCGGGAAGACCAGCAGGATCGTGATCTTGCCCTTGTCCGGCAGCGGCAGGATCTCGACGCCAATCCCGACGTAATTATTGTTCCCGGCCAGCTGCGCGTTGGTGGCGGCCACCTCCGCCGGGGACTCGAACCGGGAGTGGTCGTCGTTCAGCTCGTTGATCATGTTCTGCATCTCGGTGTAAAAGGTTTCCGTATCCAGGCCGCTTTCTACCTTGGCGCGGTATTTGGCGACGGTCGCCGGCCAGTCCAACCCGTTGAAGTCGGGGTAGACGTACAGGCTGGGGATCGGCGCGGTCAACTCCTGGAAGACCGCCAGCTGCCGGCCCTTCGTCAGGGGCGGATTCGTCCCGATGCTCAGGGTGGGTTCGGCGGTAAGGGTCACCGCAGGGATGGTCGCCACCGGCTGGCCGACGCATTCATCCGGGATGTAGGGCGGGGTGGCGGTGGGCGGGAGCAACGTGGCCGTAGCCGTCGCCGGGGGCGAACTTGGCGTGGACGGGGCGAACGGGAGGACGGAAAGATTATTGCAGGTGCAGGCGAGGGTGAACAGGAACGCGACGGCGATCAGAAGCCTTTTGGTTTTCATCTGGCGGACCTTTCGAGCCGGGACCCGGGGTGGGGGATTTCGGCACTTATACTACAAAAACAGTCCGGATTACAGGGCCGGAGGACCTACGGACCGATAGGGACAAAAAAGCGCGTTCCGATGCCACGCGCTTTTTTGCTGATCGATTTGGATTCGTTCCCTCAAGCCGGGAACGAGGGATCGATGCGGGCGGGACCCGTCATTTGGCCGGCGAGGAGGAGCCCAACAGCTTGAACACCTCCGACAGGGCGTTGGCCGCCGCATCCGGGTGCATGCCGGTCTGCTGGGCGAGCTCTTTGCTCAACCCGGCGGAATGCAGGTAATCCTGGCTGGTGTGCTGCTGGAGCAGGCTGCTGATGTCCTCGCCGTTTGCCAGTCTGGCGCCGTGGTTCGCCAGCATGTAGTGGGCCGCGTAGGTCACGGCCGTCATGGCAGTCTGTGGGGGGACGCCCAGCCTTTGGGCGATCCGGTCGACGGCCGGCTGGATGAGCGAATTCAACACGGGGTTCTGCCCGCTTCCGACCAGATCCATCAGTGGATTGCTGCCGGTCTGGCTGCCCATCGCCGGGGCGGCGCCTCCGGCCTGGCCGCCCATGAACGAACCCAGCAGGCCCGACAGGGCGTCGCCGCCCGCCTGGGACTGGGCCTTCCCCTGGGATGAACTGCTCGTCAATGCGCTAAAAATATCCTGTAACATGACTGGCCTCCTGTAAATGGTTGGTAAGCACATTATACAAACTGCCAGGTTAAAATCAACTCCTGCGCAAGTCACCTTCTCTTCCCGCCCGGCTGATATACACGGGAGTGTCTGAAAACTTGTTGTTCACCACAGCAAAAGCGCCGGGAATTTACCGGCGCTTTTCACGGTTGAAGAAATGGGGTTCAAGCCAGGCCAGAGAAATAATCCGTCTTGACCCGGGAACGCGGGACGCCCATCCGGTCGAGCGATTCCTTGAACGAGTCGACCATGCCTTTGGGCCCGGAAATATAGAAGACGCACAGCGGGAAATCGGGCAGCTTGCCCTGGAGCACTTGCGGCGTGATCCGCCCCGTGACGCCGTTCCAGCCGGCCGGCAGGCGGCGCGGGTCGCTGACCGCGTAGATCACCCGCAGCCCCAGTTCGTGCTGGGCCCGGTCGAAGACATCCTTGTACAGGATATCGTCGACGGTCTTGTTGGCGTAGAACAGGACGACCGGCCGGCGCTGGTGCGTATCCAGCATGTACTTGATCATGCTGCGGAAGGGCGTCACGCCGACCCCGCCGGCGATCAACACGACCTTCTGATGGGGATCTTTCGGAAGGACGAAATCGCCGGCCGGTTGGGAGGCGATGATCTCGTCGCCCGGCTCCAGCGCGAGCATGGCCGCTTTGAAGCTGCTGGACCGCTCCGAGAATTTGACGCCCACCCGTAGGTTCTTTTCGGTCGGGGCGGAGGCCAGGGTGAAATAACGCCGGTTGCCGCGCCCGTCGGGGTCCGCATGCCCGAGCGTCCACTCCATGTACTGACCGGGCGCAAAGGCAAAGTTGCGGATGCGGTTGAAGACGAAATCGTAGACATCCGGGGCGACCCGGATCTTTTCCCGCAGTCGCAGGACGGCGCGCCTCTTGGGGCCGAAGACATAGGAAAAGGCATTCCCGATCAGGATCGCCAGCTCCGGAGTGAAGTAAAACCCTCCGAAGTGGACCTGGGGGCTGAAGAAGAATCCCACCAGGGCCCCGTAGGCGATCCGCGAGCGGTGCGTGGGCGGGGCCGTCAGCGGCTCGGTCACGATGACTAAGGCGAAGAACAGCAGCGGGGTCGACAGGAAGAGCTGCCTGGTCGCGCCGGCCAGGTTCGCCCCGGTGAACAGGCCTACCCAGAGGCTGACAATAATCGCCGTGACCAGGAAGCTCAGGACCAGGTCGGACCGGCCGAGCTTGCGCACGAGCAGGATCCCACCTAGAAGCACGAAGGGCAGCATGGCGGCGCTGCCCACCCACCAACTGGCGGACTGATTGACGGTGAAGTAGGTCAGCGCCACGGCCAGGGCCACCGGGTTGAAAATGTGCTTGCGGTTGATCGCCAGGATGTATTTGGAAGCCATCGCCAGGACCGCCGCCCAGCCCAGGAACCACAGGTCGTGGAAGGATTGGATCGGGGAGAGGATCAGGGCCAGGATCAGCGCCGAGATGTAGACCGATTCCACGTTGGCCGGGACGGCGAACGTCCGGGCGAAGATCCAGTTGGCGGCCCAGGAGATCGCCAGGAGGAAGCCGATCGAGAACAGCAAGGCATAAACGTCGTACTTCAAGACGCCCAGGGCCGAGAGCAGCACGGCCGCGCCGAGCAGGAAGATCAGATAGTACAGCACCAACCGATACATGGTGACCCGGTTGAGCAGGTCGTCGATGGATCTAGGCATGCAGCACGTACCTTTCGAAACCGCTGGTGAAGGTTGCCCGTCCGTTCCGGTCGATCATATATCCTTCCAGACCTTCCAGCTCTTCGATGAACTGGATTCCGGCCGCTCCCATGGCGAAAGCCGGCGTGGCGAAACGGTCCGCTTCATAGACGTTCGGGCCGATCACCGTCAGGCTGACGATGTCGGTGATGGGCCGGTCGGGATTCTTTGGATCGTAGATGTGCTGCCCGCGCACGTACGTTCCGGAGGTGGCGATGCCGCAGTCCTGCAGCGAGAGCACCTTGACGATCTGGTCCGGCCGGAAGGGGTGGCGGATTCCCACCCGCCAAGCCTCCCCTTGGGCATTCCTCCCGGAGACCTGGATGTCGCCCCCGGCGTCCACGTAATAGTTCGCGAAGCCGGCCTGGCGCAGGCGTTCGGCGGCGTTCTGGATCGCCCAGCCCTTGACGATCCCGGAGGGATCGCACTTGCCGTTGTGGACGATCTCGAAATAGCCGTCGGTCTCCTGGCGGGTTTGCTCGGCCAGGGTCAGGATGGCTTTCATGTCGTCGCTGGCCTCCGCCAAGGGAAGTTCGTCCCGGTTGATTTGGGAGATCTCGCTCTCGGGCTTGTAGGTGCTGAACTTCCGGTCCACGTAGCCGAGATAATCGTAAACGGACTCGAGGGTCTTTTCGGTCGCCCAAGGGTCGACCACTTCCACGGTGACGGGCATGCCCATGAGCAAACGGGTCTGTTTCATGGCTAATTCCGGGCGGACTGCAGGGCGGCCTGCATGGATTGGATGAAGGCTTCGCTGGTCAGCGTGGCCCCGCTGATGATGTCGACGTTGGCGCTCTGGGCCTGGATGGCTTCCTGGGTGAGCCAGGGCATGGCCTGGCTGTTGATGTACTGGCTGGTGCGCCGGTCGTGCGGATAATCCAGGAACGCGACGTTGGCGATCTTGCCATCCTGGATGACCACCTGCACCTGGACCAGGCCGTAATAGGCGTTCACTTCCGGGCCGGAATAGGTGCCGTTCTTGTACAGCCCGGCTTGCGCCGGCGGCTGGGTGGCGGTGGGAGCGGGGAGCGTGTCCGTGGGGACAGCGCCAGCTGCCGGGTCGACCGCGGCCGGGCTGTCCGTCGGGGTGACGGCTGAGGCCGGGTCGGCCGTCGTCGGGACGATGCCCGCCACCGGCAGGGAAGTGCCGGCAGCCGGGGTCGCCGGTTTCGCTTGCCGCTCGTGCAGCCAGTAAGCGACGAAGGTGAAGACCACGAAAGCGGACAAAAGGAATTTCTTGATCGAGCGGACGAACCCGGAATCCTGATATGCTGACCTGCCTGACATGGATATCTCCTATCCGATTACGCTGAATGGGGCAAATATACGGGATGAAGATGAACATGGGATGAAACGACGGCTGGAGAACGGGGCTCACTTTCTTTTCCCGCCCGGCTGGTATACAATGGACCTGGTGGGGCAGGCGCCCCGACAACCTGAGGAGAGCCATGCGCAAAGGAACCGTCTGGAGCAATATTACTGCCTACGGCCTGGCCCACGCCGTGGTAGACGCGGCCTGTGCGGCGACCCTGTTCGGCGTGCTCAAGGCCGGCTCGGTCGACGCGTCGACCGCCGCCTTGTTCATTCTGGTCTACGACGGGATCGCCTTTTCCACCCAGCCGATCCTCGGATTGCTGGTCGACAAATACATGCAACCCGCCCGGACGGCCGCGCTGGGCATGCTGCTGGTGGCGGCCGCCACATTGCTGATGCGCTGGCCGCTCCTGGCTGCGGTCATTGCCGGGATCGGCAACGCCATCTTCCACGTCGGCGGAGGCGTCGTCAGCCTGAAGCTGGCCCCCGGCAAAGCGGCCCTACCGGGACTCTTCGTCGCCCCCGGCGCGCTCGGCCTGACCCTCGGCATCCTGATCGGCAAGAGCGGCAGCTTTATCGCCTGGCCGTTCATCGTCGTGCTGCTGCTCTTCGCTGTGACGATCCTGCTGCTGCCGCGGCCGGACTTCCCCATTCCGCCGGCCCTGCCGCAGGATGCCCGCTGGTTCGAGGCAGTAATCGCCCTGCTGCTCGCCTCGGTGACGATCCGCAGCCTGGTCGGGGGCAGCCTGGTCCTGCCGTGGAAATCCGACACGACCCTGCTGCTGGCGCTGACCGGAGCGGTCGTGCTGGGCAAGGCCCTGGGCGGTTTCCTGGCCGACCGCTTCGGCTGGACCGCCGTGGCGGTCTCCGGGCTGGTCCTTTCGGCGCCGCTGCTGGCCTTTTTTACCCCGCTGCCAGCCCTGGTGATGATCGGGACCTTCCTGTTCAATTTGAGCATGCCGGTGACGCTGGCCGGCGTCGCCGGGATGCTGCCCGGCAAGAGCGGCTTCGCCTTCGGGCTGACGACCCTGGCCCTGATCGTCGGGGCGCTGCCGGGCTTCACGCTCCTGCGCACCTGGACCGGCGCGCCGGTTTTCATCTTCGCCAGTACCCTGGTCTCCATCGCGGCCCTGTACGCCGGGCTGCGCCTGTACGCCCGGACCATCCGTCCGCGGGAGGGCTAAGATTTACCACGAAGGCACGAAAGCGCAAAGAGACATGGCTTTTCCCGGTTCAGATTCGTGTCCTGATAGTTAATTCATTTTAGGTTTGCATTCACAATAAGGAGGAAGTATGGGAATCGGATTCTTGCAATTCCTGGGGGCGCTGCCGGGGGCCCGGCTGGACATTGTCCCGCCGCCGACGGACGTGGCTCCCCCGCCGACCATCCTGGCCGGCCTGGGACTGGTCGTGCTGGGTGCGCTCTGCCTGGCCGTGGTGGTCATCGGCGTGGTCGCCTTCTTCGTCATCCGGGCGATCCGCAAGAACCGCCTGGCCAAGCAGGCTGCCGCGCCTGCATCCGCTCCGCAGGAACCCAAGCAGGATGCCTGATCTGAGCGCTAATCGCTAATTGCTAATCGTTATCCGCTACATCATCGCCTTGTTGCTGACCGTGGCCATCGAGGGGGCGGTGGCCTGGGCTTTTGCATTCCGGACGGTCCGGGCGCAGCTGGCGGTGGCCATGGTCAACTGCCTGACCAACCCGGCCCTGAACCTGCTGCTCCTAATCCTGGCTTGGCTGGGCGTGAAGGTGGGGCTCCCGCCGGTGACGGCCCTGGAGGTCGGGGTGATTTTCGTCGAATGGGGGCTGTATATTTATGCCTTTGGCGGGCCGAAGCGGCGGCTGTTCGTTTTGTCGCTGGCGGCCAACGCCGCCTCGTTCCTGGCTGGGCTGCTGCTGTTCTGGAGATAGCTTGCAAAAATTCACCGACGCCCTGCTGCGCCAGTTCCGCCTGAACCGCTCCCGCAACCTGCTGCACACGGACGTGGAACGCCTGCTCGAGATCGACCCTACCTTCCTGGCCGCGCTGGAGGACCTGCTGGCGGACCCGGCCGCCGCGGCCGCCCTGCAAGGGGACGCGCTGGCTGAACAGGCCGCCGCGACGCTGGTCGAACGAATCTATGCCGTCAACCAGTACATCCAGGTCGACGAACGGACCCGTCAAAGGCTGAAAGACATCTACGTCGCATCCTGGCAGGAGTTGATCGAGAGCCGCGATATCGAAGGGACCCTGCGCGGCTTCCACTATCCCCGCATCCAGGCCGTGCTGGAGGGACTGTATCCGCCGGCGCTGAAGGAAGCCCTGCGGCGTATCCCCACCGTCAACGAAGTGCCGTGCAGCGAATATTCCCCCGCGCTGCAATTGCAGCTCTTCCGACTGGACCCGGTGACCCTGCGCCAGCCATTATTGGACGTCGGCTGCGGGAGCCGGGCGCAATTGGTACGGTACTTACGCTCACAGGGTGTGGAGGCCCACGGCATCGACCGCTCGCTCAAGGTGACCGCCCCTTACCTGACCGAGATCGACTGGTTCGCCTACCGCTTCGAGCCCGGCCGCTGGGGGACCATCCTGGCGAACTTGTCTTTCACCAATCACTTCGTCTACGCCGAGCACTACGACCTGGGCGCGGCGAAACGCTACCCGGCCAAGTACCGCGAGATCCTCGAGTCTCTGGCGCCGGGTGGGAACTTCTTGTACGCACCGAATGCGCCTCTGCTGGAAGCCGGAATTGTTGATATGGAGTCGCAGATCGAGAGGTGGTCGATTTCAACCGGGCACGCGGTGACAAGAATAGAGACTTCCGAAGTCTGAGATGGCAGCCGGCCTCCTGCCTGGCTGGCTTGTGGTTTTTTGGATGTGACCGGAAAGACGTTAGATTCGGGAAACAAAATTCCGCGAAAGTCATGGAAACGAAACCCGTTCGGTAGATCCGGAGGGAAAATGATATCGAGACGAATCACCATCGGTCTAATTCTGTTTGTCGTTCTCATCACAGCCTGCGGAAGGGCGGAGGTCCAGCTGGGAAAGACGCCCGCTCCGACGTCCAACACGACTTCCACCCAACCGTCCAAAACACATCTCTACTGGTCATAACCCCGCCGGCTACACATACAATAGATTCATTCGACTCCACCCTGACTGCGTATTTTAATTACCCAACCAGTGATTCAACTCTAGCTGCATCGCCAACGCGGGAACCCACTGAAGAAGCTCTCGCGATGCTCATTGCATCATTTCCAAACCAATGCGAAGATCGTTATACGACTCTTCTCTCCCCGGATGGAAGCTGGCTGGCAGAGAGTTGTACTAGTGGAGATTTTCTAGTCCTCAAGCGAGATGGGACGTCGAAAATCGATGTTTCTTACGATAAATTATTTGGTAACGTTGACCAAGTCTGTGCATCCGCGTCCCCCTTACACTGGACAAGAGACAATCGATATCTGTATTTCATCCGGGACGAGGGTTGCTGGGAAAGTCCACCCTGGCATCATTTAGCAGTAAATTATATGGGGTCGGTGTTTAAGTTGGATACGCAGACTGGCACATGGTCCATTTTTATTGAAAATGATGGTCTTGACTTTTATTCATTCTCGCCAACCGAAAGAAGGGTGATTCAAGGAAGCGGATCAAATTTATACCTACATGACTTAAAAACGGGCGATGAACAATCCATTTCCTTGAATGATTATGTCGATATTGGGGCGGTCGTCTGGTCACCGGATGGCCTGGCTTTTGCCTTCGCCGCTCAAAAAAGTATCGATCCAATTTCCGACCCTTACGATTATAAATATTCCGTTTTCCTCTATAACATTCAAAACCAGAAACTGAAATCGATCATCACGGATAGTCTGGATAGACGCGTACCGCAGGAATGGACCGCGGACGGCATTTTGCTCATTCCTCTGGCAGACTACTCGAATGATCCCATCCTAGGTCAAACGCTTTACTACAACATCAACACCCTTTCATTTGTCACGGCCACGCCAATCCCATGACCATTATTTCAAACTGTATTACTCGGTTCATTTTGCGTCAATATATCAGTTGTCTGATAACATCCCCTTTCCTCGCAAGGAGTGACTTTATATGACCACGATCGACCTTACCGTCAATAAAGACCGCTGCAAGCGCGCCGTCCAGCGCTAGTCGCCCGAGTCACACGGATGCTTGGCGATGAAAAAGGTTTTGTGTAATAAAAACTCCGAGGCTGAACCCTCGGAGTTTTTGATGACGGTTATTTGAGCAGCCCGGCGATTTCCTGCCACAAAGCCGGTGTTTCGAGGGCTTCCCCAAAAGCCTGAACCCATCGCTCGATGCGGCCGATATCCAAGCCGGGATTCTTATCCACGATGGTTCGAATATCTTCCAGGTCTTTCGGACGATGAGCGATGGCTTTCATGATGATCAGATCCTCGGCGGTAGGCAAACGAACCGACAAGGTACCGGTCGTCAGCACGATACTTCTCTGGACCACTTCCTCTTCGAAAGGCAAAAGGCCGAGAGAAATATCGATGTTCGTTTCAGTGGGTGAATATTGCAGTAACAAGACGCGATTTTTCCGGGCGAACTCGTCCGCCTCCGGAATCCTGGGGGAAAGGCTCTCGGCTTTGGCTGCTTCCAGAAACCGAGGAATATCCTGCAGGGAAAGCAGGAACATCGCGTCCACGTCTTCTGTCAATCGCGGCCGGCCCAAAAAGCCGACGGCAATTCCCCCGATGATCACGCCGCGATTCCCGAATTTTGCCAGCAAGCGTTGGACGGCTTCGATGGCTGCCCGAAACGGTTCTATTTCATCTTTCGGGGATAATTTCATCCGGCGCCCTTCAACCTGGCCCAGCGCTGGAACACTTCTAGTTCGTTGTCATCGCCGTGCATTAATCCATTCGCGAGCGCAAAACGGACGAGAGCGTTGATTTGCTTCCAGTGTTTTTCAACCGGCATGGCGCGCAATTCTTCCCGTTCGATCTCCTCAACGGCTTTCCAGCGTTCGCGATAGAGCTTTATATCTCCATCCATGTCGAATATTATAGCACTTGCAGGCATCCGTCATTACCGGTTTCGTCGGGTTAGGGTATAATACCAGTTGTCTGACAACTTCCCCTTTCCCTGCAAGGAGTGACCTTATATGACTACCATCGACCTATCCGTCATGAAAGACCGCCGCAAGCGCGCCATCCAGCGCGCCCGGGAAAAGAACATCATCATTCCGACCTACGCCCAGATGAAGGACCCCGCCAAGGTGCCCGCCAAGGTGAAGGAAGAACTGGGCAAGATCGGCCTGTGGGACGTCCACCCGCGCAACCTGTTCCGGATCACCTGGCACAACGAAGCCAAGGCCTCCGGCGGCGGGTTCGGCGGCGTCAATTATGTCGAGCTGCCGCCCAGTCTGACCGGCGTCCCGGCCCGCATCGTCGTCCTGGTCGGCAAGTGGTTCCCCACCGGCGCCCACAAGGTCGGGGCGGCCTTCGGCTGCTTGGCGCCCCGCCTGGTCACCGGCCAGTTCGACCCGACGGCGCAGAAGGCCGTCTGGCCGTCCACCGGCAACTTCTGCCGCGGCGGCGCCTACGACTCGGCCCTGCTGGGCTGCACCTCCATCGCCATCCTGCCGGAGGGCATGTCCAAGGAACGCTTCGAGTGGCTCGAGAAGATCGCCGGCGAGACGATCAAGACGCCCGGGACCGAATCCAACGTCAAGGAGATCTTCGACAAGTGCTGGGAACTGCGCAAGTCCGGCCAGGACCTGATGATCTTCAACCAGTTCGAGGAGTTCGGCAACTACCTGTGGCACTACGAGATTACTGGTCACGCCATGGAAGAGGTGGTCAAGAAGATCAGCCGTCCGGGCGACGTTTACCGCGGCATGGCTTCCGCCACCGGGTCCGCCGGGACGATCGCCAGCGGCGACTACATGAAGCAGGCCTTCCCCGGCAGCAAGATCGTCGCCAGCGAAGCACTGCAGTGCCCGACCCTGCTCGAAAACGGCTTCGGCGCCCACCGCATCGAGGGCATCGGCGACAAGCACGTTCCGTGGATCCACAACGCCAAGAACACCGACATGGTCGTGGCCATCGACGACCAGGCCGTGGTCAACATTTCCCGCCTGTTCAACGAACCGGCCGGCAAGAAGTACCTGGCTTCCCAGGGTGTGCCGGAAGCGGTCATCGCGCAACTCGACCTGTTGGGTTTCTCGGGCATCTCGAACGTCCTGAGCGCGATCAAGTTCGCCAAGTACTACGAGTTGGGCGAGCATGACATCGTCCTGACCGTCCTGACCGACTCGATGCAGCTCTACCAGTCCCGGCTGAAGGAAATGCACGCCGAGTTCGGCGCCTACAGCGAGTCGAACGCCGCAGCCGATTTCGCCCGCTACCTGCACGGCCAGTCGACCGACAACCTGCTCGAGCTGCGCTATACCGACCAGCGCCGGGTCCACAACCTGAAGTACTTCACCTGGGTCGAACAGCAGGGCAAGACCTACCAGGAGATCCAGGATATGTGGCAGCAGCCGGATTACTTCACGGCTGTCCAGAAGCAGGTCCCCGAGATCGACGCCCTGATCGAGGAGTTCAACGCCGAGGTAGGGTTGTAACCGCGGTGTTTCACGCTACAAGTGTGACCTACTACTGGCCGTCTCTCCGGAGACGGCCAGCTTTTTTATCTAGGCTTGAGCATGGAAAAGCCTGGAAGAGCGCCACACTGGAAAGAAAAACCGGTGCGCTGATTGCATGAAGCAAAACGATCGGCGCACCGGAATGGGGTCAGGCAGGAGCAGCCAGCCTAAGTTGGGGTCGGTGTTCGTGTCCGCGTTGGAGTGGGCACCGTCCTGGTGGGCGTATAAGTCCGCGTTGGGGTGCCAGTCGCCGAGGGAGTGAGCGAGCGCGTCGGGGTGGCCGTTCGGGTTGCGGTCGGGACCGTGCGGGTCGGCGTGGCGGTGCGCGTTGGGGTGGGCACCGTGTTGGTCGGCGTGCACGTGCGCGTGGCTGTCGGGACGGTTTTTGTCGGAGTGAAGGTCTTCGTCCCCGTGTTCGTCACGGTGGGAGTACGCGATGCCGTCGGCGTAGCTGTCCTGGTCGCGGTCGGGACGGTATTGGTTGGCGTGAAAGTTCGCGTCGAGGTCGGGATTGTCGAGGTGGATGTGGCAGTCCCGGTGGAAGTCGGTGTGGATGTGCGCGTGAACGTGGGCGTATTCGTCGGAGGCGGCAGTGTATTGGTCGGCGTGGATGTGCGCGTCGCCGTGGCCGTCGGGGTCGAGGTGATCGTCCTGGTGGCCGTGGCCGTCAAGCTCGGCGTGGCAGTGCGTGTGAGCGTACGCGTCGAGCTGGCGGTGGGGGTCAGCGTCCGGGTGGGGGTTGGGGTGGAGCTGGGCGTGGCAGTATTCGTCGGCAGGACCGTTGGGGTATCGGTCGGCGTCCAGGTTGCCGTGGCAGGCAGCCCGCCGGAAGGCGGGAAGAGCTGCGAGCTTGGCACCGGACCCAACTCGATATTGCCTGAATCCGTGCTCCACCAAAACGCCACCCGGGCCCAGTTGCTGGTGTCACGGTACTCGATCGTCACGTCGATCTTTTGCGCCGGCACCAGGGCGATCGGGCCTGTCTCGTGCCAATCGTAGGTTGGAGCATCCCAATCGTCCACCATCAGCTGGCCGTCGATCCACAGGCGGACCCCGTCATCGGCGTTGATCCAGAAGTTGTAATTCTCCATCGAGAGGGCCTGGACCTGGCCCGTCCAGCGGGCGCTGAAGTCATTATTGATGGCGCCCGGGAACGGGCTGTCATCGCCCCATTCGAAGTTGACCTGCGGGTCGATCTGGGAAACGATCGGCGCGCCGCTCAGGTCGAAGTTGTTGAAGTATTCGGCCTGCAGGCCCACACCGTCGCCCGGAGGCTGCACGATGGGGGTGGCTGTCGACGTCGGAGTCGGCGTATCGGTCGGGGTGGAGGTCGCCGGCAATTCTCCGGCGGGAGGGAAGAGTTGTTCCATCGGCACCGGCTGCAGAGGAACGTTGTACGAGTCCACCGTGTCCCAGAAGAATGCCACCCGGGCCTCGTCCTCTGTATCGTAGAACTCGATCATGACGTCGTACTTCTGCCCGGCGGTCAGCACCATCGGGTCCGTGGCATTCCAGTCATAGGTCGGGGCATCCCAATCGTCGACCAGGAGTTGGTCGTTGATCCACAGCCGGATGCCTTCGTCGGCGTTGATCAGGAACTGGTATCTCTCCGTCGTCAGCGCCAGTACCTGGCCCGACCAGCGGGCGCTGAAGTCGCTGTCGACAATGCCTGGGAAGGGGCTTTGGTTCGACCAGTCGAAGTTGACCTGTGGGTCGATCTGGGAAACGACCGGCGCGCCGCCCAGGTCGAAGTTGTTGAAGTACTCGGCCTGGAGGCCCACCCCGCCCGGCGGGGTCGGTGTGGGAGTAATGGTCGCCGTCGCCGGCAATTCTCCGTTGGGCGGGAAGAGCTGCGTGACCGGCACCGGCTGTAGAGGAACGTTGTAAGAGTTGGTGGTCATCCAGAAGAAGGCTACCCGAGCCTCGTCGGTTGTATCGTAGAACTCGATCTTGACGTTGTACTTTTGCCCGGAGGTCAGCATGATCGGGCCCGTATCGTGCCAATCGTACGTGGGGGCATTCCAATCGTCGACCAGGAGTTGGTCGTTGATCCACAGGCGGATGCCTTCGTCGGCGTTGATCAGGAACTGGTATCTCTCGCTCGTCTGCGCCAGCACCTGGCCCGACCAGCGGGCGCTGAAGTCGCTGCCGACGACGCCGGGGAAGGGGCTTTGGTTCGACCAGTCGAACCAGATCTGCGGCTCGATCTCGGAGATCACCGGCGCGCCGCTCAAGTCGAAGTTGTTGAAGTACTCGGCCTGGAGGCCCACTCCGTCCCCTGGCGGCAGCATGGTGGGGGTGGCCGTCTTCGAGGGGGTCAGTGTATTCGAGGGAGTGAAGGTCAAGGTATCTGTCGGGGTGGTGGTATCCGTTGGGGTAAACGTCGCGGTGGCCGTCTCGGGCAGGCCGCTGTCGGGCGGGAAGAGCTGCGAGCTCGGCACTGGCTGCAAAGGAAGGTATGCGGAGACGGTCTGCCAGTAGAATGCCACCCGGGCCCAGTTCAGCCTGTCATAGTACTCGATCTTGACATCATACTGCTGCCCGGCGACCATGCTGATGGGCGCCGTCTGGTGCCAGTTGTAGGTCGGGGTATTCCAGTCGTCCACCAGGAGCTGGCCGTTGATCCACAGGCGCGTCCCCTCGTCGGCGTTGATCCAGAAGATATAGTCCTCCGAGGAAAGCGGCTGCACCTTCCCGGTCCAGCGCACGCTGAAGTTGGTGCCGATGACGCCGGGAATGGGGCTGTCGTTGGCCCAGTCGAAGTTGACCTGCGGGTCGATCCGCGCAACGATCGGCGCGCCGCTGACGCTGAAGTTGTTGAAGTATTCGCCCGCCAGGCCCACCCCGTTTGCCGGCGTCGAAGTGAACGTCGCAGTGGGTGTGTAGGTCGTGGAGGCCGTCGCGGTATTGGTGGGCGTCCGGGTATTGGTCGGCGTCCGTGTGTTGGAAGGCGTGAAGGTCTTGGAAGGCGTGTAAGTGTTGGACGGCGTATATGTATTGGATGGGGTATACGTGTTGGAAGGCGTATATGTGTTGGATGGCGTGTACGTATTGGAAGCCGTCCAGGTGAACGTCTGTGTCGGCGTGAACGTGCTGGTCGGGGCAAGGGCCGAGGCGTAATCCTCGGCCGGTCGGTCGCTCGTCACCAGGGTATAGATCTTGCTTGGGGGGGTGAAGACATAACCGGCGAGGCTGGGTGTGACCGTCCCCGACCAGTTATAGGGGACCGTGATCGAATAACTGCCGTCTGGGGCGCTGGTCACGCTCTGCAGCCCGCCGTTGATGTAGGACAAGGTCACCCCGGCGAGTCCGCCGGCATTCCCTGAGATGGTGAAGGCCGTGATCGGGGTAACGACGACGATGCTCGGGAATGAATAAAGCAGCGAAACATGGCCGTCTGCATCCTTCACCCACGGATACAGGGTGTAGGTCCCGTAGACGCCGACGGTGTACGTGACCGGGGCCGTGGCCTGCCAGCGGGCGTCGTCCGCCAGCGGCGTTGCGTCGGTCTCACTGACCAGATAGCCGGTCACCCCGACGTCATCCGAGGCCGCGAATGCGGTGACCGGGACGTCCAGGCTGGAGGTGAGCTGGCTGGTGGTAAAAGCCTGGATGGCCGGCACGGCGGGATCCACGACCATTTCGTACGCGCCGATGTCGCAGGCTACGCCTTGAGGCCGGACGGTCCCGCGCTGGTCCAGGCTGTTGACCGGCGCGGCGGCACAGGTGGTCGCATCGCCCATCTCGAGGGCCAGCGAGCCGGGCAGCAGCGCCAGGGTCCGAGTATGTCCGCCGTTGTCGGCAAGCGCTCCCAGCTTTGGATCGCCGCTCAGGAACGGAGAGCAGCTGCCATCCTCCACCAGGTTATGGGAATTCACAGAGAGAGCCACAGCGCTTATGCAGTCCCCCCCGCCCAGGGAGTTGGCGACGATCGTGTTCGCCATGCTCAACTGGCTGTAGCTCAGTGTATCGATCCCACCTCCCAGAACAGCCTGATTCCCGGAAAGGGTGGCGTTGGTGAGCGTCAGCCGGGAGTTGTTCAGGAGCGCGCCTCCGTTGCCGGCGCTGGCCGTGTTTCCGGAAAATGTGCTATTGGAAATCGTGACGATGGCATTGACGTACACTCCGCCGCCGCCGGAAACCGCACTGTTATTCTCGAAGGTGCTGTTCGAGATCGATTTGACCGTCGCTCCACCTCTGAGCTGGGAATTCACGCCTTGGTAGATCGCACCGCCGTAGGCCGCGGCGCTGTTATTGGAGAAGGCGCTGTCTGTAATGTTCAGACTCCCCAGGTTGTATATGGCCCCGCCGTTCGAGGCGTGATTGTTGGAGAAATAGGTGTTTGAGATCGTCATCAAATCGTAAACGTTGTAGATGGCGCCGCCATTTGCAGTGGCGCTATTATTCAGGAAGGCGCCATTGTTTACCGTTAGTTGGTAGTAGTTGTCGATTGCGCCCCCTTCATAGGCGGTGCTGTTCGAGATGGTCATGTTCGTGAGCGTCAGGATCCCGTTGTTGTCGATGGCGCTATCCGTACTCCTGTCGATCACGAATCCTGTCAGGCTGGCATGAACCGTATTGTCCACAGTCAGCACATGGATATCGGGGATATTGTTGTTATTGCTGTCGCCGCTGATGACGAACGGCTGGGCCAAAGTGGACGCGTCGATGGTGATGTCCCGTTCCAAATACAGCGTGGAGGTCGGGCGAAGCGTGCTGCCGGAAAAGACGGGAGTGAAGGTGAGATTGGCTCCCGGTTCCGCGCTGGCAATGGCCTCGCGCAGCGAGCAGTCCGTCTCATCGCACATGCCGTCATTCGTGTCGGCCAGTTTATTGGCCGCGATATTCGTGGTCATGCTTCTCTGGATCGTGTAAACCTCGCCGCTCGTAAAGTTCCCATTGCCCGGGCCCGGTCCGCCAAGCGGCAGCGCGCCAATGGCGAATACACCGTACATGACCTTGTCGGTCGAATCTTTGATCGTGTCGTTGTCGACCACGTCCAGGCGGATCGTCCCGCTGCCGCTGCCGGTATTGACAAGGACTGTATAGATATTGCTTCCACTGCCGATGCCCGCGACCTCCGCGCCCGTCAGGCCGGTCGTCGTCACCGCGAAATCGCTGGTGTCCACGCCGCTGACGGGTTCGGAGAATGTGACAGTGTAGGCCAGACTGTAATAGCTGGTCGGGTTGGTGGATGCGCGGACAATGCTCACCACCCTGGGAGGATCGTTGACCTCCACGGAAATCCGTTTTTCCCGGGTGAACGGTTCCCCGGCCCGGTTGTTGAGGCCGGAAATCTGGACATCGAAGATATAGATGCCTTGAATGGGGGTATTGCTGAAGGCGCCCCCGTAGATGCCGTCATCGGCCGCGCCATCCCCGTGCTGGCCATCATCATACAGCGAAAAGGTCGCCGGATTGTTTGCCGGACCTTCGACTGTTACCTGGACGGTGGCTCCAAGAACATAATTTGGGGATTGATCCCCCATCACAGGTGTATCGCTATCGTTTACGCTGGCGGTAAACTGGATCGGTTCGTTCGTTGCGTATGTCTGCTTATCGATATCGACAGACACAGCCATGGCATCCGCGGCCGTGACGGAGAGCGTGTACGCTTCTCCGCCTGCCCCGGAGACGTTTACCGTCCACCCTCCCGGTTGAGGCGCCTGGATGGTATAGGCTGCGTAGGTCTCGTCGGATAGGTAGGTAACGTTCCTGTCCGTATTCGCCGTGGATGGGTCAATCGTCGTCCCATCTGACTGCTCGAGCGTGAAGGTGAGCGGGCTGCCAGACCAGAGCACTTTGAACGTTACAGAATCCATGCTCGAGTCGACTGCGATGGTCTGTTCATCTGTCCCGGTGGAGCGCATGTTCGCATGAACGGAGGTCAGGCGTTCTGTGCCACCATCTGGACTTGTTGTGCTTGGTTCCTCGACAACAACTTTATTGATCAGGTTTCTTGTCGTGAGGTCGTTCTGGATATCAGCCGTCGAGGCCGAATATTTTCCTCCGGTTCTCTCGGCGATCCGGGCCATGAGAATACTCTCCTGAGACGTGTCCAAAGCCGAAGGGATGTTCGTTTGCAGCGTATAGACTTTTATCCCATCTGAGACGAGGGTATCTAACAGCCACGGAGTTACCCAGGGTTGACTTTCCTCATGTCCATCGCTGATCAGGACCATCAGATTGACCGGGTTATCGACACTGAGAGCAGGAAGGTCGCTCATGCCTGTCTGAATTCCGTAAGAAATTGACGTGCCATCGGAGAATGGGGTGATCTGGTCGATCTGCTGTCTCATCGTATTGATTTGAGCCGGATCGGGGACGAGCCGATTCGCAGGATCAATAGTGCCACCTACCAACTGTGGCTGTACCACGCGACGGATCGATGCACCGAAAGAGACGATGCCGACTCGATCCCCTGGGTGTAGGAAACCCAGGATGTTCTTCGCTGCCGACTTCGCGCTCAAGAGTGAATTGCCGTCCATGCTGCCGGATGCATCGATGACGATTTCCAGATCGACCGGCGTTAGGTATCTGCGGGGAATTGCATCCTGACGGACCAAGTGATCATTTACGTCTTGATAATGGAAACCTAAGAAGTTCCTCAAGTCATTGTTTGCCGTGTAATTCACATAATCTGGATATCGGCAATCTCCGGTGCCATCGCAGACCTCCACTCTCTTCGTCTCCACATAATCATAATTACCATCATTTTCATGCTCGATATAGGTGAGTCTGTATTTACTGCGTACCACCCTCTTGGCTGTAAGCGATGCTTCAAAGACCCAGAATTCCGTTCCGTTTTCATCACTTGCTACAGGATCGCCGGAGGCGGGATCATAGTTAAACCACTCATCGAAAATGACAGCATGGGTATTTAACTCAAACACGATGTCTCCCGGAGCCAGGTCCTTGAAAGGAATGGGGCGGGACAGCGCTTGAAGCTCGGAGGGTGAGTAAACCGCATCGAGCCTCCAGGCCTTCATGACGAGGCCGGTACAATCCACCCCGACCGGCGGCTGGGCAACCAGAAGGGAATGGACCCCACCTTCGATGACGACATCCCCGACAGGATACCCCAGATCGACCAACTGATCAAAATACTTCCCGTTTTTCGTATCCGGGTTTAGAGCCGGGTCCAGTTCGTCATTATTGAGATCGTTATTTTTAATGGCAACATGGCCACCCCAAAAGTAGGGGACTCCCACATTTACCACCGGGTCCCCGTTCTCATCTTGATTGTAGTACCAGCAACCCCAAGAGGTCGAGAACCGATTATGGGTCTGTCCAGCAGAATCCACGTAGGTTGCATTTTGGCACCAGAACTTGTCCGGTGTGTCAATGTATTTTTTATTCGCATTCTTGTTATTCGGATCGTAGGCGTACTCGTCATGATAATCCGAGAACGTAAGAGCCGGATTGCTCGGGATATGGTTACTATCCCAGACGGTAACCGTGGAATTTTTTGCCTGCCATTTGTATTTCCAGTAGCGTTCAGCAATGGAAATCATATCCGCCCGGATGTAGTCGCTGATATGCAGGATCACTTGCCCCTGGGATGATGGGACGCCCGATTTGGCCGCGGACGCCAGGGTGGATGTGGTGGAAAAGAAGCTCATGAAGATGACGCCAAGGGCAAAAAACGCAACCCGAACCAGCCAATGAGCAGTACGATTCTTTCTCATTTCATTCCTCCCGGATCGTATTGAAATATCGCCCACATTCTGCTTCCTACCTACCCAGCCTCTCTCCCTACACCCGAATATCACGATAGCGGAATCAAGTCCACCTCGCCCTACCCTACTCAGATGCGCCGGCCAAGGAAGAAAGCACTTGCCTTAGTACCAGGATTGACCAAACCGTCCAGCCAGGTTTTGCTCGCGACAGTAAAATCCCGCCATCACGACTTCCCCGTAAATTTTTATTTTTCTTGAGATTCTTAACTTCCAATCCCACCAATAATTACACTGTTCATATTCCGGAGCAATCCGGAATATTCACACATTCTGAGGAAAATTATACAGCGATTTCCAAATAATACAACTGGATCGACGCTAAAAAATGTGGCGATCTCAAGGTTGGAGCGAGCAACCCCAAACTTTTTTCCAAGCAAGCTGCAAAGGAAGGCGTGGCAGACGGGCGAGAATGGCTTCGGCGACAGGTACAAAGCGTGGGTCCATCACTCCAGGAACGCCGGGCCATCGATGCCTTGCCCGAAGCGTTCCACGCCGAGGCCGGCATTGCCTGATCGAGCGTGGATTTAATTAGCTGCTGGCCGTCTCTCTGGAGACGGCCAGTTTTCTTTATCCACGACCTTACTTGTTCATGCATGTATATTGGAAAAACAGGTCCCCGTCTTGTGGTTCCTGATTGAAGAATAATTCCCCATCGGGGTATATACTCCCGTTCTGGCGCCCCAGGAGCCCTACAGCCGCGCTCGAAGAATCGCCTGCGGGGATGCTCACGCTGATCCACAAAGTCGGATGGCCCCCCGACACCCCTGCCTGCACTGGCAAGCGTAAAAGGTCACGCTGTTTCATCGCGGGTATCGAAAATTCGTTCGAGGCCAAAACATTTTTGTTTTCATCCAGAACCGAAAAAACCAGATTGTCCGCAGGGCCTCCTGCAGAAGTTTCCACCCGGACGATCACGGAGCTTATGTTCGAGCATTCCGGCTTGAAACTTTGCAAGACATAGATATTGTCATTTACCTCAGCCAGATAAGGATTCAGCACATCGATATTCTTGTATACCGGCAGTGTACAAGGTCTAGACGGGGTAACCTGATAAACACAGTCGGTATAGTACGTGAGGTATAAACCATAGCTGTACGCGCCGACCGCGATCGCGCACAACCCAACGCAAACGATCTGGCTGATTTTCCGAAGCCTCGCGCCATTCGACAGCCAACCGCTAAAAGCCAATAGCAGCAATGGGGAAAATGGCAGGAAGATCCTGCCCACCTTGCTCGTCATTTGCACCCCGGGAACATACCCCCCGATGTATTCGTATGAATCGATCCCGACGAGACAAATGATGGAAATAAGGAGAATGATAAGGCGATGCTTCTTATGGAAATCAGGGTATTTTGCTTCACTTAGAAATGCGGCCAACAATGCCAAAGGAAATAACAGGTAAACCGCGGCTGGGACCTCACCAACCCAGTATCCGTATACCCCCACCCACCCGGTATAGTATTGGTTGAGGGAGAGATAGATACCCTTGATGTAAATGCTTACGAAGTCCGGGAAATTCGACAATACGAGCTTCAATTGCCCGGTGTAAGTTCTTGGATTCGCCCAAAGATTTGCGTTGACGACGTTGGAAGTCATCCAGCCAATCGACACGATCAATGAAACAAGCGCTCCCGACACGATAATAAAAGGGACCGCTTTGTTCTCGGCCTTGAACCGTAGGAACAGGAATAGCGTTAATAAAAGCAATATTGTTCCTGATTTTGTCATGCCGATCAGCACGCTTACCAGGGCGATCAACCAGGCTTCTTTAGCGCCCATCGATTTTTCGGGCTTGAGGAATATTTTTAGGAAAACGCCTATAAAAAGAATACTGCAAGCGATCGTAAATGAATCCCCGTTGATCGTCGCGGCCTGGAACAGGGCCATTGGGGTAAAGGCGAGGACGAGGAAGATCCATTTGCCTGTCGGCAGGATGCGCAGGGTCAGGGTGCAAGCGGCCAAATAGAAAATAAAACCAACCAACCGCATGAGGATAATAGTCGGCAGTAAAGGAAAATGGAGTCCCAGCAAAAAAATCGCTGCGATTGCCGCGGGAAGGATGAAATTCGCCGGAAAATAGGTCGAGTAGGTGCTGCCGGAACCGTAGCCCCAGTCAGGCGCCGCCAGGAGAATTCCCTTTTTGAATTGATCGAAGGCAGGGGTTTGGAAATTTCGCCGTTGATAGGAGTAGTCATATAACTGCCAGAGGGTCTTGGCATTCCCCTGGTTTGGAATAAAGTTCAATTGCGAGATGGCGACGGTTCTGATCGTGTGTGTTTCTTCATCGAAGCCTGCTCCATAAGGGATGAAGATACTGAACAGCAAACCGATCAGTAAACCCAAGGAAATCAGGATGAATTCCTGTCGGCTATGTGGACGGACGATCTCCCAGAACTTGCGCAGGCTGCCTTCCTTGATAAAGGCAAATATCGCTCCTGCCATTCCGATCAACAGGCCGAAAATTCCCACAAGAATTTTGGCATACCCGAACCCTTTTTTGGGAAAGCCAACGAGACCTGAAAGTAGAGTGACGATGACGATCAATGCTCCGATCGCGATGAGCACGATGCCTAATTTCTTTTTCGACATGTCTTGCTCCCTTTGGGCCTGGAATTCGCCCGAAAAGTTTCCTGGAACGGCGCCTCGACCAAGCACCCTGGTCTCGCCTGTTCGACTACCCATTATACATTCTGGAGAGTGGTTCATCTGAACTTTGTTGTAACGATTTCCAGTCAAAGATCAGAAGTCCATGACTGGTGCAGGCGCATCCGAGAGATGCTCGTGTTCTTAGCAGTTGTCTTCACCCATGTCCAAACACAGGTGCGGATATCAGTGCGCGGATTGGAGAATTCAGCGGAGAAGTCTGCCTGGTAATGATGCGCCTCTGCCTAAACCGGTGTTGATGAATCGATGAGAATTGGAGCACCCCGGCAGGTCTTGTTCCTGCTTGGAAGACTGTATAATATTATCGTCGTAAATTCGAGCCTTATTTCGGGAGGCGCTCAATGAAAAGAAGTATCCTGCTGGTAATGTTGATCCTGGGATTGGCCGGCCTGTCCTGCAGCACGGCGAGCCTGCCGTTCCTTTCCACCCCCACGCCAACGCCGACGATAACCCCCATTCCCACCAAGGTCCCGCCGACTCCTACTTCCACGCCTGACCAGGGCCAATTCATGAAGCATATGACCGAATGCCTCACCACCCATTTCGGCGTCGCGATGGACTACGCCGGCTGGACGCCGCTGTTCTGCGACGATTTCTCCCACCCGGAGGATTGGGTGCTGCAGAATTACGACGCAAAGCCCGGAACGATCCAGAAGGCGGTGGTCGGCGGGGCGGACGAGCTGCGCTGGGTGGTCAATGCAAAGGTCAACAACGTCTTCCTGGAATTCATCCCGATCGGGCCCGAGAAACTGGGCTCCTTCGACCTGTCGATGCGCGCAGTGAAGGTTTCCGGGCCCAATTCGTGGTTCGGCCTCATCTTCCGCTACCAGGAGTCGAGCGGGGACTATTATTCCTTCGTCATCGATTACGGCGGGCAGAACGCCTCGGTCTGGCTCTGGCAAAACGGCCAGTGGATTGCCATAAAGGATTGGACGGCTGCGACGGTCATCAAGCCGGCGAACGGCCCGGAGGATTGGAATACAGTCGAGGTGCGGGGCGAGGGAAAGAAATACGAGTGCTCCGTCAACGGGCAGGTCGTCTATAGCTTCGAGGACGACCGCCTTTCGGGCGGCTGGACGGGCTTCTCGGTCTCGGCCGACCCGGATACCACCACGGCTTTCAACTTCGACGACATCGTCCTGTTGGGGAAACCGTAGGCCGCTCCGGCGGGGGACGTGCCTGATCCCTTTCCTGATATGACCGATGTCCTATCCGGGATGTCGCCAAGAATCCAGCAGAAAGTTATAATTAGGTCCATCGACCAAATGTGAGGAGCCCATGAGCGAAAATATCGAGTTCACCCGGAACTATTCCGATCACAGCACGGATCAAGGTTTCCAGTTCGAATTCTTTTGCGACCGTTGCGGGACAGGCTATCGTTCCCCCTTCCAGGGTTTCGCGGCCGGGGCGGTCTCCAACGCCCTGAACACCGCCAGCAGCCTGTTTGGCGGCATCTTTAACAGCGCCGCCACCGTCGGGAACAACGTCCGCTCGGCAGCCTGGCAGAAGGCGCGTGACGATGCCTTTGCTAAGGCGGCCCAGGACATCCGCCCGGACTTCGTGCAGTGCCCGCGCTGCTCCACCTGGGTTTGCAAGAAGAGCTGCTGGAACACCCAGAAGGGCCTGTGCAAGAATTGCGCCCCCGATCTGGGTGTGGAGATGGCCGCCGCCCAGTCTAGCCGCACCGTCGAGGAGATCTGGGCGCACTCCCAGGTGGCCGAGTCGGACCGGTCCATGCTGAAAGAGGAGAGCTGGCGCGCCGGCGTGCGGGCGACCTGTCCCAAGTGCAACGCCCCGCTGGCAGCCAACGCCAAGTTCTGCCCGGAATGCGGCGCGCCGATCTCGCAGGACAAGTTCTGCAGCAACTGCGGTTCCAAACTGCAAGCCGGGGCCAAATTCTGTCCCGACTGCGGGACCAAGCAAGAATAAGTATCCTCCAGGTCATGCTGAGATAATAGA
>DATJPX010000062.1:0-8771 GCA_035506155.1 Anaerolineales bacterium | reverse complement strand
CAATCAATCTGAGGGTCAGACATTGTCAGGATATTCGAGACGGAGAGACGAGCAATATCGAAAGACCCGGAGACACGCGGAATCCGATGCCCGATCTGTTCGGGAAATCGGTTTTCCCGCCCGTCACCCGCCCGTCAGCCGCCCGTCAGCCGTTGACACGGGCCGCCCTCACATGTATAATATCGTCCGCTTCTGCCCCGGCAGGTCGCTGGGGCGTCCGTTTGTATCCCGGCTTCCCCGCCGCCCGGCGTAGGGGGCAGGCACCCGAAAACCGAAACCGGTCCAGGGTCCAGCCCCGTAGCGCAGGGACGATGGTGAAGCGAAGACCAGGAGAAAAATCAAGATGAAGTACGCAATCGTGGAAAGTGGCGGCAAGCAGTACCGCGCCGTCGAAGGATCCACCATCGAAGTGGATCGCCTGCCGGTCGAAGCCGGCGCAAACGTCAAGCTTGAGCAGGTCCTGCTGCTGGCGGATGGGGAGAACATCACCGTCGGCACGCCCCTCGTCAAGAACACTCCGGTTTGGACGACGGTGGTCAACCACTTCAAGGGCGAAAAGGTGAACATCTTCAATTACAGCCCGAAGAAGCGCATCCGCGTCAAGATCGGTCACCGCCAGAATTACACCCGCTTGATGGTCGAGCAGATCGGCGGCTCCGAGTTCGTCAAGAAGGAACCTGTCAAGAAGGCGGAGAAGGTCGTCAAGGCCGAGGCGGAGACCCCGAAGGCGAAGGCTGCCAAGGTCGAGCCGAAGGCTGAAGAGGCGAAGAAACCCGCAGCCAAGGCCGCTCCTGCGAAGACCGAGAAGAAGCCGGCGGCGAAAGCGCCCGCCAAGGCTGCAGGGAAGAAACCCGCTGCACCTACGACCAAGAAACCGGCGGCCAAAGCCGCGCCCAAGAAGACAACCACGAAAGCGGCTCCCAAGAAGCCGGCTGCGAAGTAGTCAGAGAGTGAGGTAGAGATGGCACATAAAAAAGGTGGCGGCTCTAGCCGCAACGGACGCGATAGCCAATCCCAGCGCCTGGGCATCAAGAAGTACGCCGGCGAGCACGTGCTCTCCGGGAACATCCTGATCCGCCAGCGCGGTACCCGAATCAAGCCCGGTCTGAATGTGGATGTCGGCAAGGACGATACCATCTTTGCCACGATCGAAGGCGTCGTCGTCTACGATGTGATCAAAGGACGGAAACGCATCAACGTCATGCCGGCCGAAACCAAGTAGCCGGCGAAAGGATCTGGAAATGAAACAGGATATTCATCCTACCTACTACCCGGATGCCCGTGTCACTTGTGCCTGTGGCAACACCTGGACAACCGGTTCGACCAAAAAAGAAATCCGTGTGGAAATCTGCTCGAAGTGCCACCCGTTCTTCTCCGGCGAGCAGGCCCGCATGGTAGACATCGAAGGCCAGGTGGATCGCTTCTACAAGAAGCTGCAAGTCCGCCAGGCCTATGTCGAGGAAAAGAAGACCCGCGCCGAATCCAAGGTCTCCCCGAAGCGCGCCATCGCCGAGCTCGAGTTGGGCGCGCGCCCGACCAGCGCCCTGGACAAGGCTGGCATCAAGGATGTCGGCCAGTTCCTGGCCAAATTGAACGAAGGCGAAGAAGCAGTCCTGGCGATCGAAGGTTTCGGCCGCAAGTCGCTGATCGACATCAAGAAGAAATTGCGCAGCCTCGGCTACGAACTTCCCGAAACGGCGGAAACTCCTGCCGCGTAAGGCTTGTCGAAAGCAAATTATCAGGTAAACTTAACAGGCAGCTAATCCCTGCCTGTTTTGTTTTTATCCCATGCCTGCCCGCCTTCCACCCGTGAAGCGGCCGGCGAGCCAGTGAGGGCCCATGACACCACACATCCCGGGTACGGTCGAAGTAATCTGCGGATCCATGTTCAGCGGGAAGACGGATGAGCTCATCCGCCGCCTGCGCCGGGCGACCATCGCCCGCCAGCATGTACAGGTCTTCAAGCCGGCCATCGACATGCGCTACGCAGTCGAAAAAGTCACCTCCCACGCCGGCAGCGATTTCGACGCCATCCCGATCGAGAAGACGGGCGAGATCCGTGAGAAACTCGACCCGCGCGCGACGGTGGTCGCCATCGACGAGGCCCAGTTCTTCGACGACGAGATTATCCGGATCGTCGAGGAACTGGCAGCGAAGCAGATTCGGGTCATCATCGCCGGCCTGGATACGGATTTCCGGGGTGAGCCCTTTGGGCCGATGCCGGTCCTGATGGCGCGGGCCGAGCGCGTCGACAAGCTCCAGGCCATTTGCATGGTTTGCGGGGAGCCCGCCTGCCGGACTCAGCGCCTGGTCAACGGGAAACCGGCCCGTTACGACGACCCGGTGGTGATCGTCGGCGCGGCGGAGCTGTACGAGGCGCGCTGTCGCATCCATCACGAAGTACCCCGTTAGGGGCACGAAGCCCCGCGCTGAATGCCAGGAATACCCGAGGAATCAGAATGCAAGACTACAAAGACATCATTGATGAAATCCTGATCGATGAAAAAACCCTTCAAGCCCGCGTCAAGGAACTGGGTGAACAAATCAGCCACGACTACGCCGGCGAAGACCTGCTGCTGATCTGCATCCTGCGCGGCGGAGTGGTTTTCATGGTGGACCTGATGCGCCACATCACCGTCCCACATGCCCTTGACTGCATGGCATTGACCTCCTACGGGGTGGGGGCGCGTTCCTCCACCGGCAATATCCGCATGAGCCTCGACCTCCAGACCAACATCGAAAACAAGAATGTCCTGCTGGTGGAGGACATCGTCGACAGCGGCTATACCCTCTTCCACGTCCTGGAGATGCTCCAGACCCGCCGGCCGAAAAGCCTGAAAGTCTGCGCCTTGCTGGACAAGGCGGATCGCCGCGAGATCTCCATCCCGATCCACTACCGGGGCTTCAGCATCCCGAACAAGTTCGTCTTTGGGTATGGATTGGATCTGGACGAGTATTATCGCAACCTGCCGTTCGTGGCGGTTGTCGACTTGAATAAATACAAGCCTCCCACGGCTTGAGCGGAGCGGCCATGCAGGATTACACGGAGTTCATCGACGAGGTTCTGGTCAGCGCAGAGACGATCGAAAAACGCGTCGCCGAGCTGGGCGCCCAGATCAGCCGGGATTATGCCGGCCAGGAGTTGCTCGTCGTCTGCCTGTTGCGCGGCGGCCTGACTTTTACTGCCGACCTGACCCGCTTCCTTACCATCCCGCATACCCTGGATTGCATGTCGCTCTCCTCCTACGGCGTCGGGCATTACGCCTCGAGCGGCAACGTGCGGGTCAACCTCGACTTGATGACCAATATCGAGGACATGAACGTCCTGCTGGTCGAGGATATCGTCGACAGCGGACGGACGCTGGCCCACGTCCTGCAGATGCTCAAGACCCGTGAGCCGAAAAGCCTGAAAGTGTGCGTTCTGCTGGACAAGAAATACCGCCGCGAAGTCCCGGTGGAGGTCGACTACGTCGGTTTCGATGTTCCTGACAAGTATGTCTTTGGCTACGGGATCGACATCGATGAGCATTTCCGTCACCTGCGTTTCATCGCCTCGGCCGATTTGACCAAATACCGCAAAACGTAGGACTCGCTCAAGGGGTGCAGGATGGTGGGAGAAGAGCAGGAATTGTACGCTGGTCGTTGGGTGGCCCGCCTGCGCGGCCGGATCGTCGCCCAGGGCGGTACGCCCGAGCAGGCTCGCCGCGCTGCCCAGTCCCGTTACAAAGAGAACCCTGAGATAACTTTCATGCCGACTACTTTCCCGCTCACCTTTTCGCCGTTGGTGGACTCCGTCCGAGGCGCGCTGCCTCGGGGAATATCCGTCTACCTGATCGGTGGGGCCGTCCGGGATGCCCTGCTTGGACGCCCCACCCACGACCTGGATTTTGCCGTGGAGCGGGATGCCATCCGCCTGGCGCGCAAGGTGGCGGACGACTTGGGAGCGGATTTCTATCCCCTCGACCCGGGGCGGGATACCGGCCGGGTCCTGGTGGGCAACCCGGACGGGAGCCGCACCATGCTCGATTTTGCCGTCTTCCGCGGCGCGGATCTCGAAGCGGACATCCGCGGCCGGGATTTCACCCTGAATGCCATCGCCTATGACTTGAACGACAACACGCTCCACGACCCTCTGGGTGGGGCGATGGACCTGAAGGAAAAACGCTTGAAAGCCTGTTCGCCGACCGCTTTCAGCGACGACCCGGTCCGGATCCTGCGCGGCGTCCGGCTGGCCGCCCAGTTCGGCTTCCATATCCTGCCCGAAGCGCGCCAGGCCATGAAGGCAGCCGTCGGCCGGCTGGACACGATCTCGGCTGAACGCCTCCGAGACGAATTTTTCCGCATCCTGGGCGGCCCCCAGCCTGCAGCCTGCCTGCGGGCGCTAGACCTGTTGGGCGCCCTCGGCAAGGTCCTGCCGGAACTGCCAGCATTGAAAGGTGTGGAGCAGATCCCCCCGCACGTTCACGACGTTTGGGATCACACCCTGGCGGTCGTCAGCCACCTGGACGGGATCCTGGCGGCCCTCCGCCCGGAGTATGACCCGGATTCGGCGTCCGACCTGCTTAACGGGCTCCTGGTAATGCGCATCGGGCGCTACCGCAGCCAGATCGGCGCGGCGCTGGCGACTGAATTCGTTCCCGACCGCACCCTGCGCAGCCTGTTGTTCCTCGGAACGCTGTACCATGACGTTGCCAAGCCCCAGTCGAAAAAAGCCGACGAAACCGGCCAGATTCATTTTTGGGAACACGATCAGCGCGGGGCCGAGGTCGTTGCAGACCGCGCCCGCCGGCTGGCGCTCAGCAAGGACGAGATCGACCGCCTGGAAACGCTGGTACGCAATCACATGCGCATCCATTTCCATACCGACCGGCTGGCGCGGGAGGCCAAGCCGCCCACCCGGCGGGCCATCTACCGATTCTTCCGGGATACCGGTTCGGCCGGCGTGGATTTGTGTCTTTTGGGCCTGGCCGACCTGCGCGCCACCTATGAGCAGACCCTGCCGCAGGAAACCTGGGCGTCTGCCCTGGATGTGGTCCGCATGCTGCTGGAAGCCTGGTTCGAAAGACGGGAGGAGCAGGTGGCCCCGCCGGTCCTGCTGGACGGCAATGATCTGATGCATGAACTCTCTCTGAAGCCCGGTCCGCTGATCGGAAAATTGCTGGAAGCGATCCGGGAGGCCCAGGCGGTTGGATCTGTGTCCGACCGGGACCAGGCGCTGGTATATATCCGGGATTGGATGAAGGCGAACACGTAGGCAGACTTTCGGCGTGTTCAACGACAAGGAGGTGCCATGAATATCGTCGTTTTCGACCTGGAAACCCAAAATCTGTTCGAGGACGTCGGAGGGCGTGACCCTGCCCGGCTGCGCATGTCCTGCGCGGTGACCTGGTCCTCGCTCAAGAACGATTTCACCACTTATTGGGAGAAGGACGCTCCTGCCCTGATCGCCGAACTGAAATCGGCCGGGCGGGTGATCGGCTTCAACGTCAAGGAATTCGATTACGCCGTGCTCAAGCCGTATGCCCCGGCCGAACGGCTGATCTTCCTGCCGACCCTCGACATCATGGAAGACCTATTCCGCACCCTCAGCTTCCGGGTCAGCCTGGATGCGGTGGCGCGGGCCACCCTGGGCGATACCAAGTCTGCCAGCGGGATCCAGGCCGTTGAATGGTGGCGGGCCGGCGAGCGGGACAAGCTGGCTGAATATTGCAAAGTCGACGTGGACGTGACCAAACGCATCTACGAATTCGGCTGCGAGAATGGTTTCGTCCAATACTTCACCCGTCTGGGCAGCAAGCAGAAAGTGAAAGTGAGTTGGAAATGCTGACCGTAAAGGTGAACGGATTCTCCCAGGCTTACGAACGACAGGGCACTGGCCTGCCCCTGGTGCTGGTCCACGGTTACCCGCTCGACCACACCATCTGGGAACCGGTCCTGCCGCTGCTGGAAAAACAATTCGACCTGGTTGTACCCGACCTGCGCGGTTTCGGCGGATCTGCCGTTTCCCCATCCGTTTATTTGCTGACCGATCTGGCCGCCGATTTGGCCGCCCTGCTGGATTCGCTTCGGATCGAAAAGGCGGCCGTCGCCGGGCACTCGATGGGCGGCTACGTCGCCCTCGCTTTTGCCCATGCCTACCCGGGACGGACCCTGGGCCTGGGATTGGTCGCCTCGCAAGCCTTGGCCGATTCGCCGGAGCGCAAGTCCGCCCGCGCCCGGGAGGCGGAACATGTCCTTGCGAACGGAGTCGGCGACGTTGCCGAGGACATGTCGAAAAAGCTGACTGCCAATCCCTCCCTGCAGGCGCGGCTGAAGGAGCTCATCCTGCGTCAGCCGCCGGCTGCGTTGGCCGGAGCGCTGCGGGCGATGGCCGGGCGCCCGGATTCTACTCCCTTCCTGCCCGAATTCGATTTCCCGGTGGCGCTCATCCACGGGCTCGCAGACGGACTGGTGCCGGTCGAGCGCGCCCGGGCGGTCCAGGCGGCGGTCAAGGATGGTCACTTGACAGAAGTCCCGGGCGCCGGGCACATGCCGATGCTGGAAGCGCCGTCCGTCACGGCAGAAGGATTGGCGTGGTTGCTCGAGAAAACCGGCTGAGTGGAAATGTCCCCCTGGTCGAAAAACTTCCTTCTCCATGAGAAGGAAGTTTTTGGTCATGTTTCGAGGGGAATTGGATCAGCCCGATGACGGCGCTGTCCAGACCGTTCAAAATTTCGACCGGCCGGGTCGCCCCTGCGTTGGTCTTTCTGATCAGCAAATTCTCGGCAGGAGTTCCCCCGCTGGCAGGTCGACTACCCGCATCCCCCCAATGGAAGTCTTCGCCGTCACCAGGCCTGGATGCTCGCTGACCACCGTTCCGATGATCGCGGCGTCCCTACCGTATTCGTGCCTGTGCATCGCTTCCAGGATCGCCTCGGCCCGATCGGCCGCCACGATGGCGACCAGCTTGCCCTCGTTGGCCACGTAGAGCGGATCCAGGCCGAGCATCTCGCAGGCCGCATTGACTTCCGGCCGCAGGGGCACTTTCTGCTCGTCGAATTCGATGCCTGCCTTGGATGTGCCGGCCAGCTCATTCAGTACGGCTGCTAGCCCACCGCGGGTGGCGTCCCGCAGGCAATGGACGCTTCCTGCTGAAATCATCGCCTCGACCAGGCCATTCAGCGGGGCGGTGTCGGAGCGGATCTCGGTCTGGAAGGTCAGGCCCTCCCGGACGGACATGATAGCGATCCCGTGATCGCCCATCGTTCCACTGACCAGGATGGCGTCGCCCGGCCGGGCGTTGGCCGGACCAATATCCAGGCCTTCCGGGATGACGCCGATGCCGGATGTGTTGATGTACAGGCCGTCCCCGTGGCCCCTCTGGACGACCTTGGTATCCCCGGTGGCGACCTTCACCCCGGCCTTCCGGCAGGCGGCCGCCATGGCTGTAACGGCATTGCCGAGCACATCCATCGGCAGGCCTTCTTCCAGGATAAATCCGGCGGATAACGCCAGCGGTTTGGCCCCGCGCATGGCCAGATCGTTGACCGTGCCGTAGACAGCCAGCTCGCCGATATTCCCGCCAGGGAAGAAGAGCGGGCTGACGACGAAAGAGTCGGTCGTAAATGCCAATAGTTGTCCGCTTGCAGCCGCCTGCTCCAGGACGGTCGAATCGCCCATTTGCCCGAGCCATTCGTTGTCGAAGGCCGGGGCGAACAGGTGCTCGATCAGGTCGGACATCATCTTTCCACCCGCGCCGTGACCCATCACGATCGTCGGGTAGTTCTGGAGCGGACGAGGACACGTCCAGCCGAGCAGGTTGAGTTTTTCAGTCATCAGCATCACCAAGATGTCAGCCACAGAAATCGCAGAGAAATGATTTACTGATTCTCTGTGGAGACAGTTTGCTCTGGGGCATTGTTTTTTCTTTCATACCGCCCATAGCGGTAATATGCCGCGCAAGCGCCCTCGGATGAGACCATCGTCGCCCCGAGCGGGGTCTGCGGTGTGCATTCCTTGCCGAACGCCGGACATTCGAGCGGCTTTTTACGCCCCTGCAAGACCAGCCCGCTGATGCACAGGGGGGATTCGTGCGTCCGGATGGTTTGGATTTCCGGGAAGCGCTTCTCGGCGTCGTAGGCGGCGAACTCCTCCCGCAGGCGATAACCCGACATCGGGATGACGCCGATGCCGCGCCAGCCTCGGTCGGTCATCTCGAAAACCTTCCGGATGACGGCCTGGGCCGGCTTGTTCCCGTCCCGGCTGACGGAGCGGGCGTAGGCGTTCCCGACCCCGAAGCGGCCGGCCTCCAGCTCCCGGACGCAGTCCAGGATGCCGTGCAGGATGTCGACAGGCTCGAAGCCGGTCACCACGATCGGGATCTTGTATTTCTCGGCCAGCGGCTCGTATTCCCAGTAGCCCATCACCGTGCAGACATGACCGGCGGCCAGGAAGCCATCCACGCTCACGTCCGGGGAGTCCATCAGGGCGATGATCGCGGCAGGGACGGTCACATGCGAGACCAGCACGGCGAAATTCTTCAGTCCCTGGGTTTTGGCCTGGACGACGGCCATGGCGTTGGCCGGGGCGGTCGTCTCGAAGCCGATAGCGAAGAAGACCACGGTCTTGTCGGGGTTCTTTTTGGCGATCTTGAGGGCGTCGAGGGGCGAATAGACGATCCGGACGTCGCCGCCGGCCGCTTTGACGGCGAACAGGTCCCGGTCCGAGCCGGGGACGCGCAGCATGTCGCCGTAGGAGGTGAAGATCACGTCCGGGCGGGATGCCAGGGCGAT
>DATJPX010000061.1:0-6774 GCA_035506155.1 Anaerolineales bacterium | reverse complement strand
TTGCGTTGCAGAAGGAAGATTACAGGAGACGAGCAGGAGCACTGCCAGCAGGACGCCGGCATTCAGGATGGTTTTTCCCACCATAACAGATTCCTTTCGATCAATAAACCCACGGATAAATACGAGATGGTCGCAAGGATTGCCGAAGATGAAAAGCTCTCGTAATAAGGCAACTCCGGTCATTATACACCGATTAAATAGGCTCAGACGGGGAGCAGACCATTTATAGTATGATTATGGCATTGGAGAATGCAACGATGCTAACCACTCGTGACGGTTCCTTCAAAGACGAATTCGGCCGTACCCTGCTCCTGCGGGGCGTCAACCTGGCCGGCAGCAGCAAGGTCCCGGCCAGGCCGGACGGCGCCACCCACCTTTCGGAGGGTTTTTTCGACCACCGGAAGGTCTCCTTCGTCGGGCGGCCCTTCCCCCTGGAGGAGGCCGACGAGCACTTCGCCCGCCTGCAGGCCTGGGGCCTGACCTTCGAACGCCTGCTGGTGACCTGGGAAGCGGTCGAGCACGCCGGGCCGGGGATCTACGACCGGGAGTACCTCGACTACCTGTATGCGATCGTCAAGAAAGCCGGGGAGTATGGGATCAACCTGTTCGTCGACCCCCACGAAGATGTCTGGTCGCGCTTCTCGGGCGGGGACGGCGCACCGGGCTGGACCTTCGAAGCCGCCGGCCTGGACATCACCCACTTCAAGGCGACCGGCGCGGCCCTGACCCACCAGGAGTACGGCGGCCCGCTCCCACCGATGATCTGGCCGACCAACAACCAGAAGCTGGCTTCGGCGACGATGTTCACCCTGTTCTTCGCCGGGAACGACTTCGCTCCGCAGGTCAAGGTGGACGGGGTGCCGATCCAGGAGTACCTACAAACCCACTTCATCAACGCCTTCCGGGAAGTCGCCAAACGCCTGAAAGGGCTGCCCAACCTGGCCGGCTTCGACACCCTCAACGAGCCAGGCACCGGCTACATCGGCAAGACGGACCTGAACGCCGTCCCGCCCGGATTCAAGATCGGCGAGCTCCCGACGCCCTTCCAGTCGATGGTGTTGGGCGACGGCCTGTCCCAGGTGGTGGATGTGTGGGAATTCCACACCCGCGGGCCCAAGCACATCGGGAACCAGCTGCTCAATCCCCTGCGGGTGCGCGCCTGGCTCCCGAATCACGCCTGCATCTGGCGGCAGCACGGCGTCTGGGACCTTGGCTCTGACCGGCAGCCCATCCTGCTCCGTCCGGATTATTTCAGCCAGGTGAACGGCCGCCCGGTGAATTTCAACAAGGACTACGTCAAGCCGTTCATCAATCGCTTCGCCGCGGCCATCCAGAGCGAGCAGCCGGGGGCGCTGATCTTCGTCGAGACCAACCGCCGCCAGCCGCTGCCGGAATGGGGTCCCGAAGACGCCGCCAACATCGTCTCGGCCCCGCACTGGTACGACGGGACCGTCCTGTTCACCAAGAAATTCAATGCCTGGGTTGGCAGCGACCTGCACGGCGGCAACCTCATCTACGGGCCCGGGAAGATCCGCCGGGAATATGCCAAACAGGTGATGGAGTTCCGCCGATCCGCCCTGGAGCATCTGGGAGGCGCGGCGACCCTGATCGGCGAGACCGGTATCCCGTTCGACCTGGAAAACAAGAAGGCTTTGAAATCCGGGGATTTTTCGACCCTTGCCAGGGCCATGGACCGCAGCCTGCGCGCCATGGACGACGCCCTGGTTTCGTACACGATCTGGGCATACACACCCGACAACTCGGTCGCCCACGGCGACCTGTGGAACGACGAGGACCTGTCGATCTTCAGCCGGGACCAGCAGGCAAATCCGGAGGACGTCAACTCAGGCGGCCGGGCGCTGGAGGCGATCATCCGGCCATACGCCCGGGCCGCCGCCGGAGATCCGGTCAGGATGGAGTACGACTACCGCCGGCGCCGGTTCACCTTCGAATTCCGCCACGACCCGGCCTGCACCGCCCCGACCGAGATCTTCCTCCCCGCCTTCCAATACCCAAACGGCTGCCGGATAAGGATTTCGGACGGGCGCTACGAGCTCAACCCTGGAAACCAGGTGCTGCGTTACTTCCACTCCCTTGACCGGGAGCTGCACCAGGTGAAAATACAACCTTCCTGACCCCGATTGATGTAGCGACAGGACGAAAACGAAGTACAGGCGTCCGTGCTAAAATAATCCAAAGAAGGAGGACAGCATGGATTTCAAATTGAAGCAGCAAGACGTCCAGGTTTATCCCCAACCCCGGAGGGACGCGCCGCCGATGCGCATCCTGCGAGTTGGGGACCAGGCCCGGGTCGGTAAGGTCAAGGCGGTAAAGGGAGAAAAGTGGTTGGAGATCATCTTCCCGGATAAAGTCCACGGATTCATCCCGGGGGACACCCAGGTCTTCCTGATGAGGCGGGTCGTGACCAACCAGCCGGAAACCAAACTGTATGCGACGGCCGGCCGGGAGTCGGTCAAAGCCACCTTGAAGCGGCGGTCCACCCTGGACCTGATCGACATGGTCGAGCAAAACGGGGAAAAATGGCTGCAGTGCCAGGACAAGGCGGGAAACGCCGGTTACATCGAGGCTGGGACGAAAGTATTGAAGTCTGCCAAGCCGACGGTGGCCAATGGGGTCTTCAACATCCTGACCGGGGGGATTGTCATGCTGGCAGGATTCTGTTATCTGCTGGCGATCCTGGGAACGCCACCCATCGACTGGTTCCAATTGGTCACCCGCCTGCTTTGGAGCCTGTTGGGCCTCATGTGGTTGATCTCGGGCATCATTCAAATCGTAGAAGCCAGCAAGTGAACCGCCAAAAAACCGCCGTTGCGAGTGCAACGGCGGTTTCGTCATAATTCCCAGGATCAAAATATTCGCTCATTGAATTGCCCTTACAATAAAAGACACGTCCAGCCTTCAAGGGATCGGGCAAAATGAAATACGGCAGGTTTTCGGGCCTGCCGTATCGTTCGGTGATCGAAACGCCTGCGGATTACGAGGGCGGGAGACTCTTCCGGCGACGGTTGGCCAAAAAGAACAAGGCGATGGCCACCAGGTCGATCACGAGGCCGGCATAGGTATATTTCATCTGATGCGCCATAAACCCAACGGGGAAAACGCCGGTACCCTGCAAAATCCAGACGGTACCCATCAGGAAAAGGAGTACGCCGAGAATATTAAGGACCCACTTCATAGGTTCACCTCCTGAGTGTTATATCGGATAATTGTTGTCCAATATAACACCAAACCGGGTGAGCCAAAAAGATTCTATTCTTTCTCTAAGGTAAATTTGGTCGGGTCGTCTGTAAATTTGGTCCAGGCCATGGCAGAAGTTGGGGCGATCTCGTAGAGGCCTCCGTTGTCCCACTGGTCCGGCCCGGGGGCATAGCCGAGGGCGGCGTACTTGGCGGCGTAAGCCTGGGCCACCTTCGCACCCAGCTCAAGGGAGGGTCTTTCGACCGCCCGGGCGAGGCCGTCGACCATGACGGCTTCATCGCCGCTTTCCAAGTGAACGGACACGAACGGGTTTTCAGCAATGTTGCGGGAGTGGCGGGTTTCCGGGCTTCCGTCGAAGTAAAGTTTGCCGTCCACCCACACGGCCCACTTGGGGACGGCATGCGGGTGCCCGTTCGGGCGAACGGTGCAGAGCCAGTAGTTTTTTGCTTCCGTCAGTTTCTTTTCGACGTAGCTCCACGGCAGGAGCCCCTTGGGGTCCGTCAGGTAGCCGTTCGGAAAGCGCGGGCGGGTGATCAGAGGTTGGCGCATATCGGGACCTCCATTCACTGATGGATCATTTGATCGTTGCCAGGTCAGCCAGGAGCTGCCTGCGGTCCTCGGGATCGGGGATTTTTTCGCTCAGTTCCCGGGCTTTTCGCAGGTATTCTTCGGCTTTCCCGGCATTGCAGCCGACGGATTCGGCCCGAGCCAGGGCTTCGTAGGCATAGCCGAGATAGAACGGCAAGTCGCCGCCTTCGTGAGCCGTTTGGAAGCAAAGCTCGCCGTGCTCACGGGCAGGGTCGGACTGGCCGAGCAGGGCATAGATGCGCGCCGCCTGCCAGTGTCCCACCGACAGGTTGACCGGCGTCCGGTCCGGGACCTGGCTCCAGTGCCAGAGCGAAGCCAGGCCAAGCTGGAGCATGGTCCGGTCTTCCTCCGGGGTGCGGGAGGGCTTGTCGATCAGGTCCCAGGCGTGATTGAAGCAGTCCGCGGCGAAGAAGCGGTGGGCCTTGGCAACATCGAAATCGGGGGTTTTGCTCATCGGATCCCTTTCCCGGTCTCAGGCGAACAACGGCTGGAACCGGTCCGCCGAAGCGACCAATTGCTCCCGGGCCTGCGCATCCATGGGCTGGAAATGCTCGCAGGCATCCAGCACGAGAGGCAGGACGGTCGTGTCGCCGGCCGTACACAGGCCGCAGACGTCCTGGGAAAGGACGAAGTCGACTGCCGGCTGGATGGATTCGGCGTCCATGAACGGCTCGTACCAGGTGGAATGGGTCTTGGGGTGCTCGCCCCAGGGTCCCTTCGTGATCGATTTGATGATCATCGTCGCCACGTTCCCGGCCCGGCACTTCCGCAACAGCGCCTCGGCATCCTTGCGGAACACCGGATTGGCAAACTGGACGAAGTTGAGCGGGAAGAGGATCGAGTCGAAATCGAAACGTTCCAGGGCTTCGAGGAAGATGGCGGGGCTGTCCACCCCGTGGCCGGTGATGCCGACGAACCGGGTCAGCCCGGCCTCCCGGGCGTCCCGGAGGGCTTCCAGCGCGCCGCCGGGGGCGGTCACGGCATCCAACTCCTCCATGGTCGTGATGGCGTGGATCTGGTACAGGTCGAAGTGGTCGGTCTGCAGCCGGGCGAGCGAGCGCTGCAGCTCGGCAGCCGCGCCTTCCTTCGTCCTCTCCATCGTTTTGCAGCCGACGAAGAACCGGTCGCGCTCACGCTTCAGCCATGGCCCGAGGCGTTCCTCCGCCTGGCCGTATGAAGGGGCGACGTCGATGTGATTGACGCCGTGCCGGATGACCAGCTCCATCACCCGGTCGGCGTGGGGCTGGTCGATCTCCCAGAAGGCCGCCGCGCCGAAGATGGCGACGGTGCTGGCGTGACCGGTCCGGCCGAAAGGTCTGGTTTGCATGGACACCTCCTTGTAGGTTAAGCAGGACGAAATACCGTTATTTGTTTGATCCGGCCGTTCCGTTCGAACACCCACCGGCTCGACTCTGCGTCCAGGTCACGGCCCGGGATGGAGCGGACCGTGCCATCCGCCAAACTGACTTCGAGCTTCTCCTCCGGGCCGGGCCGGTAGACCACCGCCACCTGGCAAAATGTGTAAGCCAGCGACCCGGCCGGGAGCTCGACGGTTTGGTCGAGGCCGTGCACATCCAAATACTCGAACACCTCCGCAGCCTGGAGGGTTTCCCGCCCATCCAGCAGGAACGGACGGAAGGTGAGCGCACCCTGCTCGACGTCCAGTCCGAGCTCCGCCCAGCGGGCCAGGATCTCTTCCTTGACCTGGCCGGTCATGCCGGGCTGCTTGGCCCCCTGCCCCGCCGGGGTGTGCGAATACGGATCGGTCGGGAAGGCGCCGTAGACCTGCGGGGATTTGTTGAAACCCAGCCCCTGACGGATTTCGGTATAACAATCCGCCAGCGCCCTGACCGTCTCAGCGGGTTCGCCGTCCGCGGCCGCGCGCAGGCAGGATTCCTCGGCTGCCAGGAGAAGCTTGGAGACCATATGCCAGTAGATGCTGCCCAATCCCTCGTAGGCAAAGAAAGTGCCCGAGCGGCCGGTGAAGGAATGGTGGTCGAAGACCGCTTCGAACAAATCCAGGAGTTTCCCGCTCTCTGCCTCCACAAGATGGGCGTAACCATCCTGTTGTCTGAGCGCCTCGAGGGCATGACGAAGGTCCCGGGCGTTCCGGAAGGCGCCGTTGAAATGATAGACGCCGTTTTCGTCCCTGACGATCACCGTGCGATCGTTCCGCTCGACCAACTCAGCCACCAGCTTGAGACCCCTGACCTGATCGGCGGAGATCTGGTTCTTCCTGAAGAAGCCCGCCAAGTCGCGGTCGGGGTAGAGGCTGTAACTGTTCTGGTCGGGGCGGTACATGCGGCTGGCCCGCAGGCTGCGCAAAACGCCCAAGGCCTGGCCGCCGTTCAGGAGGCCCGACGAGAGGATGGCGACCTGTCCCTCCAGCATCTCGGTCAGGTGCCCGATGGACGCCTTGCCATCGGCCACGTGGAGGACGTTGTAAGCGTGGAAGAGGCCATCCGGGCGCTCATTGGCCTTCAACGAATGCTCGATGTATTCCAGGACCAGGTCGAGGAATGCCAGCAGGTCGGCTTTCCCCAGGCCGGCAAATTGCCCGGAGAGGCCCTGGCGATAATACCCCCAACGGTAGGCGCTGCTCGCTCCGCCTAGCTCATCCATCACGGACCGGCGCTGGAAGTCATCGAAGGTGGCTTTCAACACAGAGCGGTGTTTTTGCAACGTCGCATACATGGCGCGGAACTGCTCCCCGAGCTCCCGGGTAATGGATAACTCTTCCAGCCCGGTCCCGGCGAAGAGCTTCCGGCAGAGGACCACGTAGCGGCGTAAATAACCGAGCGTCACCACCGAAATGCCCTTGCCAACCAGGGCATTGTTGCCATCGTTCCACTCGGGACGCTGGGTGTTCATCCAGATGCCGCCCTCCGGGATGAAATTGCCCAATTTAGCCAGCAGCAGGGCCAGCAGTTTTTCCGCCAGGCTGACATGGAAGATGGTTCCGTCCTT
>DATJPX010000060.1:0-17876 GCA_035506155.1 Anaerolineales bacterium | reverse complement strand
ACATCCCGTCGCAGGGCTTTCCTGCCGTCCGCCAGCTCGAACAGGCGGGAATAATCATCCAGGACGGTTTCGGGCCGTGTGCGAATTACGGCTACTTTTGATTTTTGAGCCATTCACTAACCTTCCATTAGGAAATTGAATCGATACACATGAAGTACATCAATTCTAAACGATTTTGTCGACGATCCGGATCGAAATGCGCGCTTGGCCGTATACGATTAGGCAGGCTATTGTGGATGCTCGATCAATTCTTTCCGGATCTTGCGATACAAAACGATCGGATTATCGCCCGGGATGAGGATTTCGCCGATCCCGAGGTCCGGGCGGTGCGGGCGTTGGGTGACGACCACCCGGCGGTCCTGCCTCTCGATGACCAGGTTTATCAGGCAGCCCAGCCAGCCGTAGAGCTGCCGGAGGAGCGGGATGCGTACGGTATGGTAATAGCGCAGGTACATTAAAGTGTTTTCGTTGTCGATGGGTGCAAAAGCAACCACGACGCGCAAATTATCCGCGATCCAGTTTTGCCACAAGTTCCCATAACGGAACTGCAGGAAGGGCCGGCGGGAAGGTTCAGGCAGCTCGGTCGGTTTGAGCGGTTTCTGCCCCCTGTCCACATCGTTATAAACCCATAGGTTGATCAGGTGATCGCCGGGCCAGTGGCTTTCCTCTTTCGCAATCGGCCCATTGACCAGGGTACGGTTGCCACGTCCGATCGTATTGTGGTGAACGAAGGGCAGGTGCACCACGTCCAGTTGGTTTTCGATGGCGCGCCCATAATGGTTTGCCCAGTGATCCTTCAGGGTGGCGTAAACCATCGTCTCAGGGATGGACTCGAACCACGGAACGGGCGGCAGTTCCTGGCGCGCCTCACCCCACCAGATATAGATAAATCCATGCTCCTCGCGGGTCGGGTAGCTGGTCACGTGGAGGGCCTTCGGGGGCTCGGCCTCTCGCCCATTGGCTGGCACGAGAGAACATTTCCCGGAGATGTCGAACTGAAAACCATGGAAGGGGCACTGAACGCAATCTCCGATCAAAGCTCCGGCGCTCAAGGCCACCCCGCGGTGCGGGCATCGGTCCACCATGACCGTGACGGTCCCGCGGCTGTCCCGCCAGGCGACGAGTTGTTCGCCCATGCGGGTCACTCCCACAGGCTTTCCCTTTCTCACTTCTTGCGATTCCAGGATTGCGTACCACTGATTGGGGATCACAGGCACCTCATGATATCTAGATGGTTTCTACAAGGGTTTGAAGCGGGCCGTGAAATGCCGGAGCAGTTCGGGGGCATAGGTAAATTGATAGCCGTGCAGTGTTCCGGCTCGTTTGGCGATTTTTCCAAGGGCCTCGGCCACGTAGTCCATGTGGCTCTGGGTATAGACCCGGCGAGGGATCGCCAGCCGGACCAACTCGAGGGCCGGGTAGACCACCTCTCCGGTATCCGGGTCGGGGTGGGCGAACATGACCGAACCGATCTCACAGCCGCGAATCCCGCCTTCCAGGTAGAGCTCCACCGCCAGCGACTGGCCGGGGAACTGTCCGTGCGAAAGGTGGGGCAACAGCGCCCCAGCGTCGATGTAAATGGCATGCCCGCCGGGCGGCTCGATGATCTGGATGCCCTGCTCACGAATTCGATCGCCAAGGTAGGCAGTCTGGTGGACCCGATACGCCAGGTAGTCTTCGTCGAGCCCTTCGGCCAAGCCGGTCGCCAGGGCATCCAGGTCGCGCCCGGCCAGTCCGCCGTAGGTGGGGAAGCCCTCGCGCAGGATCAATTCGTTCTTAATGTCCTGAAAGACCTTTTCGTCCCGGGTGGCCAGCAGACCACCGATGTTGACGATGGCGTCCTTCTTGGCAGACATGCAGAACCCGTCGGCGACCGAGAACATCTCCCGGGCGATCGCCTGGGTGGATTTGTTGGCGTAGCCTTTTTCACGCAGTTTGATGAAATAGCAATTTTCAGCGTAGCGGGCCGCGTCGATGTAGAACGGGATGTGATAGGAATGGTAAGCCTTCGCCACGGCCTTGATATTTTCCATCGAGACCGGCTGGCCGCCGCCAGCATTGTTCGTGACGGTGATCATCCCAAAGGGAATATTCCGGACGCCGGTTTTCTCGATGAAAGCCTTGAGTTTGGCGATGTCCATGTTTCCCTTGAAGGGATGTTTGTTTTGCGGGTCGGAAGCCTCGTCGATGACCAGGTTGACCGGCCGGCCGCCGCGCGCCCGGATGTTGGCATCCGTGGTATCGAAATGCATGTTGGATGGGACGGACTGACCCGGCTTGACCAGCACGGCGCTGAGGATATTCTCGGCGGCCCGCCCCTGATGGGTCGGGACGAATTGCTTGAACCCGAAGATCTCCTCCACCGACTCTGCCAGGCGATAATACGAACGTGCCCCGGCATAAGACTCGTCCCCCTGCATGATGGCCGACCACTGCCGGTCGCTCATCGCACCTGTCCCGGAATCGGTCAACAGGTCGATGAAAATGTCCTCGGCTTTGATCGAGAAGACGTTATAGCCGGCGGCTTTGATGGCTTTCCGCCGCGCCTCCAGAGAGGCCAGGTGGATGGGCTCCACCATTTTTATACGGAAGGGTTCAGGGGGGTAGTTGGACATAGGATCCTCTCCATTATCGTAACATGATTTATGGGCTTGGATATAATTACCGACATTCCAGAAAAGTTAGGTGGCCGAATTCAGGCCAATTATGATGAAATTAATATAGAATTGAGGATAGAGGAAACTTCTGCCGTGTATTCTTTATGGTAAAATTCGGCAGTCATTCAATTGTAAGACAACTTGATCGTTATGGAGCATGTATGCAGAGCGAATGGCTGTACGTCGGATTATTCTTATTGGTTGGAATTATAGTCCCGGTTGTGCCGCTGGCGTTCGCGGCGCTGATTTCTCCACGCAAGCCCAACCCGATCAAGCAAAGTACATATGAATGCGGCATCGAAACGGTGGGGGATTCGTGGGTGCAGTTCAAAGCCCAATATTACATCTTCGCCCTGGTTTTCCTGGTCTTCGACGTGGAAACGGTTTTCCTGTTTCCGTGGGCGCTTTCTTTGAAGCAACTACCACTTTATGTGGTGATGGAGGGGATCATCTTTATCGCCATCCTTGTCGCCGGGTTAGTCTATACCTGGCGCAAAGGGCTGCTGGAATGGGTGTAGATCACCAAGGGTGATTTATACAGGCTGACAGGAAAATTCCTTTCAGCCTTTTCGTTGTTATTGGAGCTGGAACCATGAATTTTTTGAATGACCCGATCAATTTCGTGGCGAGCTGGCTGCATGGACTTCTGACCGGCTGGCGCCTCCCGGATGGCTTGGCGACGGTCATCGTCTATTTCATCGGCATCGTCGTGCTGGTGATTTTTGCAATGACCCTGGACATCGGCCTGGTCTGGGTGGAACGGAAAGTGGTCGCCCGTTTCCAGGATCGCCTCGGCCCGAACCGCATCGGACCTTTCGGGCTGATCCAGCCTGTCGCCGATATCATCAAGCTCGTCATCAAGGAAGACATCACCCCAGCCGGAGCGGACAAGATCATCTACAACATCGCCCCGGTGCTGGCGGCCATGTCAGTCATCGCCCTGTGGGCGATCCTGCCGCTCTCGTCGAAGATCTTCGGCGTGGACCTGAACGTCGCCGTTCTGTATCTGGTGGCGGCAGGCGCCCTCGGCACACTGGCGATCATCATGGCAGGCTGGTCATCGAACAACAAGTACGCCCTGCTGGGCGCATTTCGCATGGTCGCCAATATCGTCTCGTACGAGATCCCAATGGTGGTGACCCTGCTCATCCCGGTCATCCTGGCGGACACGATGAGCGTGCAAGGCATCACCCAGGCGCAGAGCGGGATGTGGTTCGCGATCCTCTCACCCCTGGCGGCCATCATTTTCCTGATCAGCGCCATCGCCGAGTTGGGCCGTTCGCCTTTCGACCTGACCGAGGCCGAATCCGAACTGACGGCCGGCTTCAACGTGGAATACAGCGGGATGAAATTCGGCTGGTTCTACGCCTCCGAGCTGCTGCATGCCTTTACCTACGGCGGTTTCATGGCGGTGATGTTCTTCGGCGGGTACGGCGGATTCTTCGGGTTGGAAACCATCCCGGGCTTCCACTGGCTGACCAACCCATTCGTCGAGGCCCTGGTTTTCATCGCAAAGGGCATGCTCGGCTACTGGGTCATCATGTGGATCAAATACTCGATGCCGCGCATCCGCATTGACCACATGCTGGCTTTCAACTGGAAATTCCTGACGCCGCTCTCGCTGGTGGTCCTGGTCGATACGGCTGTGCTGAGCAAGCTCCTTTCCGGGCTGCCGGCCTGGGAATATGTACTCGGCATGTTCCTGTCCAATGTCATTATTGCTGTGATCACCGTTGAAATCCTGCGCGGCTACGGTCGCAAGCAGCGCCTGGCGGAGGAGAGACTCCCCGCGCAGGCCGTCCATAATTAGGAGCGGGCCCGATGACTGCTGACAAGGTTATTTTCCTTCTGTGTGCCGCCTTGATCCTCGGGTCGGCGCTGATGGTCGTCCTCACCCGCAAACTGATCCACGCAGCCTTGTGGCTGGTTTCGGTTCTTTTCGGGGTGGCCGTATTATACGCGCTGCTGCAGGCGGGCTTCCTGGCGGTGGTCCAGGTGGTCATTTACATCGGCGCGATTGCCGTCCTGTTCATTTTTGCCGTCATGCTGACCCGCCGTGAGCTGCTCGACCGGGGTCCCCAGACCCGCTCGAACTGGTGGATTGCGGCCATCCTGGCGCTCCTGATCTTGGGCGGATTGGTCTTCCTCATCCTCGGCCAGCCGGAAGCCGGTCGGAGCGCGGCCGCCATCCCGGCGACTGTGGACACACTCCGCAATCTGGGCATGGCCCTGGTTTCCCCGAGCGCTTACGTCCTGCCGTTCGAAGTCGCCTCGGTCCTGTTGCTGGCGGCCCTGGTGGGCGCAGTCTACATTGCTGGCATCGGGAAGAAGTAGGAGTCCGAGATGAGCATTCCGCTTTCCTGGTATTTGATCCTGGCCGCCGTCCTGTTCTGCATCGGCCTGTATGGTGTGCTGGCGCGCAAGAACGCCATTGCCATCCTGCTCGGGGTGGAGTTGATGCTGAATGCAGTCAACATCAACCTGGTGGCCTTCTGGCGCTATCTCGATCCGGCCCAGATGGGTGGGCAGGTGTTCGCCGTGATCGTCCTGGCCGTGGCGGCCGCCGAAGTGGCTGTCGGCCTGGCTCTGATCATCTCGGTCTACCGGCGCCGCAAGACGCTGGTGGCGGATGAGATCGATCTGATGAAGTGGTAAAGGGATAAACAGGTTTGGAGTGTGTATGACGAATTGGATCATCTGGCTTCTGCCATTACCGCCCTTGCTCTCGTTCTTTTTGATCATTCTATTCACGAACAAGAATCGACCGCTCAGCCACGGCATCGCCGTCGGGGCGGCGGGACTGTCCTGGCTGGGCAGCATGATCGTCTTTGTGCGCGCCCTCGGGACGGAGGAATTCGGCAAGCACGTCTTCGGTTCGGCGATCAACTGGCTGCCAACCGGAACAAGCTGGCTGACGGTCGGCGTGCGGATCGATCCGCTCTCGGCGGCGGTGGTCTTTTTCGTCGCCTGGACCGTCCTGATGATCTTTATTTACAGCATCGGCTATCATAACTTCGGCCAGCCGGCCGGCGACCACGACATCAAGGGCCTGCCCCCGCACGGCGCGACTGTGGCGGACGACCACGGCCACAAACACAGCGTCCCGTCCATCGAGCCGATGTACGCCCGCTTCTTCGCTTTCATCAGCCTGTTCGCCTTCGGCATGTACACCCTGGTGGTCTCGGACAATCTGCTGACCCTGTTCGTCGGCTGGGAGATCATGGGCCTGTGCTCGTACCTGCTGATCGGTTTCTGGTATGGCAAGAAATCCGCCCGGGACGCAGCCGTCAAGGCCTTCATGACCACCCGCGTCGGCGACGTGTTCATGCTGCTCGGGATTGCCTTCCTGTATTCGGCCACTGGCAGCCTTTCTTACAATGTGATCTTCGATCCGGGTGTGCTCCAGACCCTGGCCTCCCGACCGGCTTTTCTTGGCCTGTCGGCGGCGGGCGTGATCGGCCTGCTGCTCTTCATCGGGACGATCGGAAAGTCCGCCCAGTGGCCGCTGCACATCTGGCTGCCGGACGCCATGGAAGGCCCGACCCCGGTCTCGGCGATGATCCATGCCGCCACGATGGTTTCGGCAGGCGTCTACATGGTCATCCGCATGTTTCCCCTGCTCAGCCTGGATGCCCATACCCTGACCTTCGTCGCTTTCATCGGTTCCTTCACCGCCCTGTTCGCCGCGACGATTGCCGTGGCGCAGAACGATATCAAGAAAGTCCTGGCGTACTCGACCATCTCCCAGCTCGGCTTCATGATCGCCGCCCTGGGCACTGGCGCCTATGTGGCGGCGGCCTTCCATCTTGTCACGCATGCCTTCTTCAAGGCGCTGCTCTTCCTCGGCTCCGGCTCGGTCATCCACGGGATGGAGCACGGCGTCCTGCACACCGGCGAGCACGTCGATGCCCAGGACATGTTCAACATGGGCGGATTGCGCAGGAAGATGCCGATCACTTTCTGGACCTTCCTGATCGGCGGGTTCGCCCTCTCGGGCTTCCCGGTGCTGACGGCGGGATTCTGGTCGAAGGACGAGATCTTCGCCGAGGCTTTCGGGACCGGTCACCTGCTTGTCTTCATCGTCCTGGCTATCGCCGCTTTTCTGACGGCTTTCTACACCATGCGCCAGATCACCCTGACCTTTTTCGGCGAACCCCGCACCAAGGCCGCCGAACACGCCAGCGAGACCCCCTGGACAATGACCGTCCCGCTGATCGTGCTGGCCGTCTTCGCGGTCGGATATGGCTGGGTGGGAATGCCCGGCTGGTTTACGGGTGGATTGATCCCCAACTGGTTCCACGAATTCGTTGGCGGGACGTTGTCCCAGCCCCCTGAAACCCTGCCATTCCTGGGGGTTCCGGTGGCCACCTCACTTTTTGTAGCCTTGGGAGGCCTGCTGTTTGGCTGGTTGGTCTATCGGAAGGTCGAGTCGGCAGAAAAGGATTTCCTGCAGATCCCGCTGTTGAAGAACAAATACTACTTCGACGAGGTTTATGCCTTCCTCTTTGTCAAGCCGGCCTACTGGATCTCCGAGACGTTCTCCTCCGTGTTCATGGATCGGAAGGTGATCGACGGCTTCCTGCATAGCGTGGCGCGCTTCTCGCTCTTCCTCGGGAATGCCTTCCGCAACTACTTCGACAAGCCATTCATCAACGGCCTGATCGGCGACGGGACCGGCGCGGCAGTCAAGGCGTCCGGCTCGGGCTTGCGCAAGATCCAGGCCGGCAGGATCCAGTATTACATGGTCGTCTCGATTGCCATACTGGTCATCTTCGCCTTGTTGGTCTACTTCCTGCGGGCATAGGCACGGGAGCTTCAATGGAATTCTTCACCAGCCATCTTTTGAGCTTTATCCTCTTCTTTCCCGTCCTGGCGGCGGTGATCGTCCTGCTCCTGCCGAAGGGAAATCTGAAAGTAATCCGCTGGACCGCCTTCGGCCTCAGCCTGGTCCCTTTCGCCCTCACGATCTACTTATGGACCCAATTCCAGGCTGGGCAGCCCGGCTTCCAATTTGAAGACCAGGTCAATTGGTATACGGCGATCAATTCTTCCTACCATGTCGGCGTGGACGGTCTGTCCCTGACCATGGTCCTGCTGACCACGCTCCTGACCCCGGTTGCCCTGCTGGCTTCCTTCAGCGTGAGCGACCGGCTCAAGCCTTATATGTTCCTGTTCCTCCTACTCGAGACGGGCATGCTGGGTGTTTTCCTGTCGCTCGACCTGCTGGTCTTCTTCGTCTTCTGGGAAGTCGGCTTGGTGCCGATGTATTTCCTGATCAATCAGTGGGGCAGTGAGAAGGGCGAGCGCGAGATCTGGAAGGGCGTCAAGGTCCAGGCGCGGAATTACGCCTCCCTGAAATTCATCATCTTTACAATGGCCGGCTCGCTGGGCCTGCTGCTGGCGATCCAGATGATCGGGGTGGCCACCGGCAGCTTCGACCTGGTCGGCCTTTTCTCCAACCCGAACTGGCTGAACTCGGACAACCTCAGGCTGGTCAACCTGCTTGGGCTGCCCCTCGGGACCGTCAAGGCGATCGCCTTCTGGGCCTTCGTCATTGCCTTTGCCATCAAGGTGCCGGTCTGGCCGTTCCATACCTGGCTGCCGGATGCCCATACCGAAGCGCCTACGGCCGGATCGATGATCCTGGCAGGCGTCCTGCTCAAGCTGGGCGCCTATGGATTCCTCCGCCTGGTCCTGCCGCTCTTTCCGGCCGAATCCTCCCGTTACGCCGGCTGGCTGGCTTTCCTGGCGGTCATGGCAATCGTTTTCGGGGCCTTCTCGGCTTACGGACAGAAGGATTTCAAGCGCCTGGTGGCGTATTCGTCGGTCAACCACATGGGGTTCGTCCTGCTCGGGATCGCCGCGGCGGCCCGGGCGGCCGGCACCCTGGATGGGACGATCGCCATGAACGGGGCCATCCTGCAGATGTTCAACCATGGTCTTTCGGCAGCCGGGATGTTCTTCCTGGTGGGAGTGATCTACGAGCGGACCCACACCCGCAACCTCGACGATTTCGGCGGGTTGTTCCCGCTCGTCCCGATTTACGGCGGGATCCTGATCTTCACCAGCATGGCCTCGCTCGGGCTGCCCGGGCTGAACGGATTCGTGTCTGAATTCCTGGTCGTCCGAGGCGCTTTCGGCGTCGGCCTGAACGTCCCCTGGCAGCCGATCATCGTTTACACCTCGATTGCCATGCTCGGCTTGCTTTTCACCGGCGCATATATCCTGAAGGGCATCAAGAGCGTCTTGCACGGTCCGGTCAACGAGCACTGGGCTCACGGCGAGCATAAACTTACGGAGATCAACGCCCGTGAGATCGCCGTCATGGCCCCGCTGATGGCCTTGATCCTGGTGATCGGCATCTACCCGGCCTGGATTCTGGACGTGATCAATAAAGCCGTGATGACGGTGTTCCATTAGGCATTTTCTAAGGCAAGAGACGGACTGTTTCTTTGCATCCACATGAAGTAGAGCTCTCGTTCATTTGTTGAGGTCGCAATGCAATTTCCGTTCCTGAGTGTCATCGTCTTCACCCCGGTGGTCGCTTCTTTGATCATCCTGACCTACAAGCCGGAGTGGAAGACAGCCGTTCGCTGGACGGCCCTGGCTGCCGGCTTGATCGCCCTGGCGCTTTCGGCGTTCGTGTACATCACCTACGACAAATCCGCCGGCGGCTATCAGTTCCTCGAGAAATACGACTGGATGCCGCTGCTGGGTATCAGCCTGCATTTCGGCGTGGACGGGATGAGCGCTCCGCTGGTCCTGCTGACCGGTGTGGTGATGACCACCGGGGTGATGATCTCGTGGGGCGTCGACGACCGGCCGCGGGAATTCTTTGCCTTCCTGTTCATCCTGGCGTCGGGCGTATTCGGCGTCTTCGCCTCGCTCGACCTGTTCATGCTTTTCTTTTTCTACGAGATCGCCGTCTTCCCGATGTATCTCCTGATCGCCATCTGGGGCTGGGTCAAAACGCGGGAATATGCCGCCATGAAGCTGACCCTTTACCTGTTCCTGGGTTCGGTCGTCTCGCTGATCGGCGCGCTGGTCATGTACTTCTCGAGTGGCAGGCAGACCTTCGACATGCTCGTCTTGGAAACGGTCAAATTCAGCCCGACCTTTCAGAAGATCTGGTTCCTGCCGGTCTTCATGGGCTTCGCCATCCTGGGCGGCATCTTCCCATTCCACAACTGGTCGCCAGACGGCCATGTGGCTGCCCCGACGGCCGTCTCGATGTTCCACGCAGGCGTGTTGATGAAGCTGGGGGCCTTTGCAGCCCTGCGGGTGGGGATCATGCTCCTCCCGGTCGGTGCCAAATTCTGGGCGCCCCTGATCATGGGACTGGCGCTCGTCAACATCGTCTATGGCGCCTTCATCGCCAGCGTGCAGACCGATTTCAAATATGTGATCGGATTCTCGTCCGTCTCGCACATGGGCCTGGTGATGATGGGTTTCGCCACCCTGACGCCCCAGGGACTGACCGGGGCGGGCGTCCAGATGTTCTCCCACGGCGTGATGACGGCTCTCTTCTTTGCTGCGGTCGGGATGGTCTACGATCGGGCGCATACGCGGGATATCCCCAAGCTGGGTGGGATGATCAAGGCCCTGCCTCTGGTGGGGATCGGCGTCATCGTCGGCAGCCTGGTCTCGATGGGCATGCCGGGATTTTCCGGTTTTATTGCTGAGTTCCCCATTTTCATGGGCATCTGGGGTACGCGCTGGTCTTTCGTCGCGATCATCGCAGCGGTGTCGATCGTCGTGACGGCCTCCTACGTCTTGCTGGTCGTCCGGCGGGTGTTCTTCGGGAAAATGCCCGAGGAATTCGAAGGACACATCCGGCCGATCAATACCTTCGATAAAATCGCCCTCGTATTTCTGATGGCCTTTATGGTTGGCATCGGCCTGTTCCCGGTTCTGATGGTCCCGTGGGTGCAGTCCGGCGTGCAGCATATCCTGACGATCCTGGGAGGTGCATAATGACCGGCGTTGCACCCATCCTTCCCGAAATCCTGCTCCTGGCCTTGGGCGTCCTGGTCCTGATCGTCGATCCATTCCTGAAAAGGGACGAATCCCGGCGCCGTTTCCTGGGGTGGTTTACCGCAAGCGGGCTTTTGGTCACCCTGGTCCTCAGCCTGCTCTTTGCCCGTCCGGCCGCCCCGCTGCTCGTTTATGGCGGGATGATCCGTTTCGACTGGCTGGGTTTCCTGTTCGAGCTCTTTTTCCTGCTTGCGGCTGGAGTTTCCGCCCTCTTCTTCATGGATGCGGAGCAGCTCAACTATCGCGCCGAAGCCTATTTGCTGCTCCTGGCTGCGACCCTGGGAATGTGCCTGATGGCTTCCGCCGCGGACCTGGTGATGCTCTACCTGTCCATCGAGACCACTTCCATCCCGCTCTACATCCTGGCGGGCTTCCTCAAAGAGGACGAGAAATCCACCGAATCGGGTTTCAAATACCTGCTCTTCGGGGCCCTGACTTCGGCGGTGATGCTGTACGGCTTCAGCCTGATCTACGGCTTCGCCGGCAAGACCGGCCTGTACGACCTGGGAGGATATTTCACCAGCTTCAACGCCCTGTCCATCGGCGTGACCTTCCTGGTCCTTGCCGGTTTGGCCTTCAAAGTCTCGCTATTCCCATTCCATTTCTGGGCGCCGGACGTGTACGAAGGCGCTCCGACCCCGGTGGCAGGCTTCTTATCCACGGCATCCAAGGCGGCCGGGTTCGCAGTCATCCTTCGCCTTTTCACGGCGGTCTTCAATGCGGATGCCATTAATCCCAACTGGAGCCTGATCCTGGCCATCCTGGCGACCCTGACCATGACGGTTGGCAACCTGATCGCCCTGACCCAGAAGAATGCCAAACGCCTTCTGGCGTATTCCTCGATCGCCCATGCGGGCTATGCCATGGTCGGGGTGGTGGCCTTCTCGCAGTTCGGAATGGCAAGTGCGGTCTTCTACCTGATCGCCTACCTCCTGACCAACCTGGGTGCCTTCGCCGTCGTCGGCCTGGTGGGACGGGTTACCGGCTCCGATGATTTCAGCGCCTATTACGGCCTGAGCCGCCGCAACCCGGGGCTGGCACTGGCCATGCTGGTGACATTCCTTTCCCTGTCCGGGATGCCGCCCTTTGCCGGTTTCGTCGCCAAAGTTTTCGTGTTTGCCGCCGCCGTCCAGTCCGGTTGGGTCTGGCTGGCCATCGCCGGTGTGCTGAACTCCATCGTCGGCCTTTATTACTATCTCAATGTGCTGAAATACGTCTATCTCTACCGGACCGAGGCCCAGGACGAGGACAAGCATCCGATCGCCGTCCCGCGCCCGTTCCTGGTCGGGTTGATCGTCCTGGTCATCGGGATCCTTCTGCTCGGCACTGTCTTCGGACCCTGGTTCGGTTTTGCCGCCCACGCAGCCGCCAACCTGTTCTAGCCGGCCCGAGAATCTGATATAATTTCGCCGCCATGAACCGACCCGGTGGTAAGCAGCAGGACGAATTTCGGACGGCAGTCACCACGACCGTGGTCTGGGTGGCGGGGCTGACACTTGGTATCATTTTCCTGGCGCTCTTTGCAGGCATCCTGCTGGATCGGTTCCTGCACACCAAGCCGATTTTCACCATCCTGTTGATGGTCACCAGCATACCGGTAACGATTTACCTGACTTTTCGCGTCGTGAAATCCGCGACGGGACGGCTCCAGCCGCCGGCGAAGACGGGTACAAGTGAGGAGGAACTCAAGAGTGGAGAAAACGACTGATCTGGCCCCGAAGAAGAAAGGGTGGCGATGGGGTGTAAATCGATGGATTGTGTTGGGTTTGATCGTTCTGGGCGTCTTTCTGATGACCAATATATTTGGGGTTGGCTTGAATATCCAGCCGATCCGCCCGGCCGTTCAACTCCCGGCCGAGAATTTGACCGAGCATCCTCTGTTTACGCTCCCGGTGCTGGGTGATTTTTACCTGACGAATACGCTGGTTGCATTATTCATTGTCGACCTATTGGTCATCGGCTTGGCTGCCTGGTTCAACAGTTCGGTCAAGAAGTCCATCCAGAACGGCGACCTGACCCCGAAGGGCCTTCCCAGCGCCCTGGAAGCGCTACTCGAATACCTCTACAACATGACCGAATCCACGGCGGGGAAGTGGGCCTGGACGATCTTCCCCTGGTTCGCCACGATCACCATCATGGTTTTATTGGCCAACTGGATGGAACTGATCCCAGGCATCGACAGCATCGGTTGGATCAAGGCGACCGAGAGCGGTGCCGGCGCCACCCTTCAGCAGCTTACGCCCTGGCTCTCCGCCCTGGTCAAGCCCACAGTGACTTCCGGCGGGTACGAAGTGACGCCGTTCATCCGGGTCGTTTCCACGGATTTGAATTTCACCGTGGCGCTGGCCCTGATCGCCGTGATCGCCGTCCAGGTGATCGGGATCCGGGCGCAGGGCATGAAGTATTTTACGAAATTCTGGAACGTCAAGACTTTCTTCAGCAGGCCGATCTTCGGCGTGATCGATTGGGGCGTAGGGTTGCTCGAGCTAGTCTCGGAATTCTCGAAGATCCTCTCGTTTGCCTTCCGTCTTTTCGGCAACATTTTCGCCGGCTCGGTCCTGCTTTTCGTCATGGGATCGCTGCTCGGAATGATAACGGTTCTCCCGTCCATGTTCTATATGCTCGAGTTTTTCGTCGGCGCGATCCAGGCGGTGGTCTTCGGCCTATTGACCATGACCTTCATGGCCCAGGCTACCCAGGGTCACGGCGAGCACGAGGAAGCGCATTAATCCCGGGCTGGAAAGGCCCGCTTCAATCATCCTATTCAAGCGGCGGATTTCCGCCCGAATAAATACACGGAGGTACTTTCAATGACTGGTTCAATCATTATTGCCGCAAAGCTGATCGGTGCAGGCCTGGCCATGATTGGCGCCATCGGCGCCGGTGCAGGCATCGGCATCGTGACGAGCGGCGCAGTCCAGGCGATGGGCCGTAACCCGGATGCGACCGGGACCATCCAGACCAACATGATCCTCGGGATCGCCTTTGCAGAAGCCGTGGCCATTTATTGCCTGGTCGTAGCCCTGCTGATCCTCTTTGTCGTCGGTTGATCTCACCACGGATTGCTTGATCAAAAAGGAGGCATCTCTTGGCTCAATTGGGTCTCAATTTAGGCTATCTGCTGGTGCAGATCATCTGCTTTTTTATTATCTTTGTCGTGGTAAGCAAATGGGTGGTGAAACCCCTGCAAGGTTTGTTGGAAAAACGTCGCGAAAAGATCGGGCAGGGCCTGGAAGATGCCCGCGTGGCCGGTGAAGCCCGCGCCAATGCCGAGAAGGAGGCAGCCGGGATCGTTGCGGATGCCCAGGCCAAGGCCGCTCATATCATCAGTGAAGCCACGGAGCGGGCCGACGCCGCCATGGTCGAAGTGAAAACCGGAGCGGAGAAGGAAATCGCCAAGGAACGCGAGGCAACCCTCGCCGAAGTCGAAGAAGAACGCAACCGCATGTTGGGCGATCTGCGCGGCCAGGTGGCCGCCCTGGCGATTGCTGCTGCCCAGAAGCTGATCGGGGAAGCGCTGGACGAGAAACGCCAGCACGCCCTCCTGGCGGACTTTTTCTCGGGCATCCGCTCGGGGAAGGTCGTCCTGCTCGAGGGTGTGGAGGTAAGCGGGAACTCAGCCGAAGTCATCTCCGCCCTTCCGCTCACCGAAGGCGAGCAGGCTACCATCAAAAAGGACGTCCTGGCGAAAATGGGCAAGCAGACCGCCATCGAGTTCCATGTCGATCCCACCATCCTGGGCGGATTGGTCGTCCGGGTCGGCGACAAGGTCGTGGACGGCTCGGTCGCCAGCCAGCTCGAGGGCCTGCGCAAGTCCTTGAAGTAAGTCATGGCTTGACGGAACAAGGGTTTTGACGCAAAATCGTCAAAACCCTTTTTTCATCCCGGGAGGGAGCATGGAACCGCTTCGATTCGAGTGCCTGCTGTGATCACGCTTCGCGAATTATTCGCGGAATTTCCGTTTACTTTCTCCCCGCTGGCTCTTCCGGAACTCCCGGTCTCCGGGATCGCCATCGACAGCCGCAAGGTCGTCGCCGGCGACCTGTTCGTTGCGATGAAGGGCGGCTCCGCCGACAGCCATGATTACATCCCGGATGCGCTCGAGCGCGGCGCGGCGGCCGTCATCGGGGAAAAAACGCTCGCCGGGTTGTCCGTTCCGTACATCCGGGTCGACGACCCGCGCCGGTCGCTCACCTGGCTGGCGGCTGCTTTTCACGGGTACCCGGGCCGCAAGTTGACGGTGATTGGCGTGACCGGCACGGACGGCAAGACGACCACCTGCAACCTGCTTTACCAGATCCTGCTGGCGGCCGGGATCAGGGCCGGCTTGATCTCCACGGTCAATGCCGTCATCGGGAACGAAGTCCTCGATACCGGATTTCATGTCACCACCCCCGACGCCCCGGACGTGCAGCGCTACCTGGCGATGATGGTTGCCGCCGGCCTGACCCACGTCGTCCTGGAGACCACCTCCCACGGCTGGGCGCAGCACCGGGTGGATGCCTGCGAGTTCGACGTGGCCGTGATCACCAATATTACCCACGAGCATCTCGACCAGCACGGTTCCTACGAGAACTACCGGGCGGCCAAGGCGCGCCTGTTCCAATCCCTGGAGATCACCCGGGCCAAGCCGCAAGGAAATCCCCGCCTGGCGGTCTTGAACCGGGACGATTCCTCCTACGAGTATCTTGCGAACCTCGTCCACGGACCCCGGGTCAGCTACGGCCTGGACGCCGGCGCGGATCTCCAGGCGGACTCCGTGAGCTATTCCCCGCAGGGGATCCGCTTCGAGGTCGTCGGTCCGGGATTGCAGGTTCCGGTGCAAAGCCCGCTGGTGGGGGAGTTCAACGTGTCGAACTGCCTGGCAGCCTTTTCGGCTGCGGTGCGCGGCCTTGGCCTCGACCCGCAAACGGCCGCCCGCGGCATTGCGAATCTGCCGGGCGTCCCGGGGCGGATGGAGCGCATCGACCTGGGCCAGCCCTTTACCGCCCTTGTCGACTTCGCCCACACACCGAACGCGCTTCGCGTAGCCATTGAAACGGTCCGAAAGATGACGGATCGGCGGGTGATCACCGTGTTCGGCTCGGCCGGGCTGCGGGACAAGGAGAAACGCCGGATGATGGCCGAGGTCTCGGCGGAGTTGGCGGATATCTCCATCCTGACCGCCGAGGACCCGCGGACCGAGTCCCTGGATGGGATCCTCGAGGAGATGGCTGCCGGGGCCCGTTCGAAGGGCGGGGTGGAGGAAACGACCTTCTGGCGCATCCCGGACCGGGGCGAGGCGATCCGTGCCGGAGTACGCATGGCTTTGCCCGGCGACATCGTCATGGCCTGCGGGAAGGGCCACGAACAGTCCATGTGCTTTGGGGACGTGGAATATCCCTGGGACGACCGGACGGCCATGCGGGCAGCCCTGGCCGAACTATTGGGGGTTGCCGGTCCCGCCATGCCACGATTGCCTACTTCGGGCGAGCCTTTGGATCACTCGTAAGGCAAGATACAATCTTGCCTTACGGTAAGGAGCGATTTTGTCCGATCTCTGGAAGATGCCCGTCACCCTGACCGGCCGGCACGTCCGAGTGGAGCCGATGACCGAGGCGCACGTCCCGGGCCTGGCGGCCATCGGCTGCGACGATCGTATCTGGGCGCTGATGCTCTACGGGCTCATCCGTTCCGAGGCAGACATGCGCGTCTGGGTCCGCGACATCCTCGAACGACAGGCCGAAGGGACGGACCTGCCTTTCGTGGTCGTCCACCTGGCGTCCGGGCGGATCGCCGGAGCGACGCGTTACCTGGAGATGCGCCCCGAGCACAAAGCCCTCGAGATCGGCGGGACGTGGTATGGGCTGGATTTCCAGCGCACGGCCGTCAATACGGAGTGCAAATACCTTTTACTCAAATATGCTTTCGAAACGTTGGGCTGTGTCCGGGTCCAGTTCAAGGCGGATTCCCGCAATGTCCGCTCGCTGCGAGCCATCGAGCGCCTGGGGGCGACCCGGGAAGGGGTTCTACGGAACCACTACATCATGCCGGATGGCGCTCACCGGGATTCGGTCTACTACAGCGTCCTGGACCAGGAGTGGCCGACCGTCAGGCAGAAGCTGGAATCGCTCCTGGAACGCTGACTAACCGCAGTATCCCGCCCCGCGGCTGTAGACACAGGCGGGTTGCCAGTCCACATCGGGGCCGAGGGCCATGCGCGGCGCCCGGGCCGTTTCGAGAAATCCCTGATCGAAGAGAAAATTCAAGGCGGCAGTGTTGCCTTCCGGGACGACCAGGCTGGTAATTCCCTGCCCAAGTTTGAATTGCAGAAGGGCCAGGCCGGCGGGAGCGTTCTCGGCCAGGACCAATCCGTTCCCCAGACCCGGCAGGAAGAACCCGTCCAGCGCCCCGGATGCAGCCGCGTGGACGTGCGCATCCACCAGGAAACGTTCCAGGAGCGGCCGGCGATCCTCGCTGCTGATCCTTCGATCCAGGGCGAACAACCGGGCTGCATCGCCGGGAACGAACGGCCGCACCCCGGAGGCCGGTTTCGGGGCAGACGGCGTCGCCCGTTTCAGGAATATGTAGTGAGAGCTGACCCGGAATCCCAATCTGGCATATACCGGTTCCCCCATCTGCGTTGCGATCAGGATCTGGTGTGCGCAGCCGTGCGCGTGGAATAGTTCCACCAGCCGGGCTGTCAGCGCCTGGCCGATCCCTTGGCGGCGCGCCTCCGCCAGGACGATGATGTTCCCCAGCCAGCCAGCATTCCCGTTGACGATCCCTTCCGCACAGCCGACGACTTTCCCATCCAGCTCTGCCACGAGCGGATGGAAATAATCCATTCCGAAATGAAAAGCGAACAAGGCAGATGTGTCGTTATTCCAATCCGGCGGGGCAAAATCTTTGAGCAGGGGAATCTCTTCGGTTCGGATGGGCCGGATCTCTGCCATCGTTCACTCCAGGGATGGAACTGCCGGTTGGGGCTCTGCGGCCCTAGCGCGGCCTGCCAGGATGGCCAAGCCGGCCGTGCTGACCAGGCCGATGACCAGCCCGCCGATCCAGATCGAGCGCGGCGACAGGTTGTCGTTGAGGAAACCGCCGATCAGCGGGGCGGATGCGCGGGCGACGCCCCAGGCAAACCAGTAGAAGCTCATGTACCGGCCGCGCATATCGGCCGGCGCCAGGTCGGCGATGTACTTG
>DATJPX010000059.1:0-5872 GCA_035506155.1 Anaerolineales bacterium | reverse complement strand
ACGATCCGGGCATGGATCTCGTCCTCCATCTCGACCTTGTCCTTGTCAGCCAGGATGACGATGCGGGCGTTCTTCTGGTTGGCATTGGCGATCATCAGTTCAGAAAGGATGGTGAAGATCTGTGAAGACCAGCCCAGGATGACGGTATGGTTGCTCTCGATGACGCGCGAGCGGCCCTTACGCAGGTCCTCCACCTTGCCTTCGATTCCGCTGGTCAGGGTACCGATCAGAATGCTGACCATGAACAGGCTGCCGAGGGTGACCGCCAGCATGACCAAGAGATATTGGATGGGATTTCCGGCATCGACCGGGTTGGGCGTCAATGCCTGCGACATGACGTTCCAGAATACCTGCCAGACCTGCTGGCCTTCAGGTGCACCATGGACGAGCACCACCACGCCCGTTCCCAGCAAAACCAGGATGGCCGTCGCCAGGCCCAGCCAACCGATCAGGACCAGTGGGCCGCCGGCAAAGGTGTTATCAAACCAATAACGAAATCGTTCACGCAAGGCAGGTTTTGGGGACATGATACCTCCGGGAAATTAAGTTGGTTAATTATAGACCCAACCATTTGGGGATGCAAATTTGACCAACCCTGTCATTTGTCCTATACTTGGAAAGACGATTGGAGGAAACTATGCTTACTCTCACCTGGTTCGGACACGCCGCGCTCGGACTGGAAGCGAGCGGCAAAAAACTCCTGGTGGATCCCTATTTCAGCGGCAACCCAGCCGCCTCGACTGGGGCAGACAAGGTTTCGGGCGATTTCATCCTGCTGACCCACGGTCACGGCGACCACCTGGGCGACACGGTCGCCATCGCCAAGCGCTGCGCCGCGACGGTGATCAGCAATCCGGAAATCGCCGCCTGGTCAGCCAAGCAGGGATTGAGTGCAGTGGGACTGGCGTTGGGAGAACCGCAGGCATTTCCCTTCGGCAGTCTCCGCTGGACGAAAGCTGTCCACGGCACCGGCCTGCCGGATGGCTCGGACGGTGGTCAGCCGGGTGGTTTCCTGCTGGTTGCGGACGGCAAGAAGATCTACATCGCCGGCGACACGGCCCTCTTCGACGAGATGAAGGACCTCGGCGCCGAGGGTCTGGACCTGGCAATCCTGCCGATCGGCGGCTATTACACCATGGACCCAGATCAGGCTCTGCAGGCCGTGAAAGTACTCCAACCCAAGCACGCCATCCCCTACCATTACAGCACTTGGGACCGCATCGCTCAGGATCCGCAGGCTTGGGCCGCCCGGGTCGCCAAAGAGACCCAGACGCAGGCTCATGTGCTGAAGCCGGGCGAGAGCTTTACCGTCTAAATCGTGTAGGAATGACGGTCTGTCGCCCTTTTCCCATCCGGTTCCATTCATGAAATCCAATCTGGCTTGGAACACTGGCGATACTGTTGTCCTGCGCGGCGCGGGATTAGGACACATCTGGTGGGCCATGCCCGTCCGGCTGGTACAGGATACGCCCCAATTGGCAGCCTTGTACTGGTGCGTCGGCACCCCCTGGAAAGACCTACCCCGGCATCCCACCGGGAGGGAAATACTGACAGCAAAAGAAGTGGTTTTACAAGATAAAATTTGGTCCCGCACGGACGTCCTGATGTTGAAGAATCCATCCGAGGCACATTCGATCTGGCTGATGTGGGAAGCGGGGCACAAACTGGACTGTTGGTATGTCAACCTGGAGACACCGCTGCAACGAACACTGCTTGGCTTCGATCTGATGGATCACGAACTGGACATCCTCATCAGCCCGGACCGTTCCAGGTGGGAGTGGAAAGACGAAGCGGCTTTCGATGAAATGGTTGCATCCGGCCTGTTTTCAGCCGCCGAAGCGCAGGCGATCCGCGCCGAAGGGGAAAGGGTCATCTGCAAGTTACAGTCAAACCAGTCCCCTTTTTGCGATGGCTGGGATAAGTGGTCCCCGCCGACTGGGTGGGATATCCCCACATTACCCCCAGGCTGGGATAAGCGGTAAGGGCGGATCGTGATCCGCCCTTACTTTTCCGGCAAAACCAGCGGCACGTCAGCAAAGGGGTGTTGGACCACCCGCACCGGTAAATGATAGGCTTCCGAGATCAATTCCGGAGTCAATACCTGCCGCGGCATCCCCGCGGCTTTGATTTTCCCCCCGACCAACAGCGCGATCCGGTCGGCATAGTGGGCCGCCAGGTTGAGATCGTGCAGGGCAATCAGGACGGCCAGGCCATCCGCGTGGGCCAGTGTCCGGACGGTCTCCAGGAAGCCGATCTGGTAATGCAAGTCCAGGTTGGTGGTCGGTTCGTCGAGCAGCAGGATCGGCGTGGACTGCGCCAGGGCGCGCGCCAGCAGGACGCGCTGCTGCTCCCCACCGGAGAGTTCCCCCACCCGCCGGCTCGCCAGCTCGAGAACGTCCACTTTTGCCAGGGCCGAACGGGAAATCTCTTCGTCCTTGGCGGAGACCTGGCCCAGAAAATTCAGGTAGGGCGTCCGGCCCAGCAGGACCGTCTCCCAGACCGAAAACGCCGGCGGCAGACTGGCGGCCTGTGGCACCACCGCCAGGAAACGGGCTCGTTGCAAAGGCGGGAGGGAAAGCAAATCGTCGCCGTTCGTGCGGACTGCGCCAGCCTCGACCGGCACCACCCCACTGGCGGCCCGCACCAGCGTGGATTTCCCGGCTCCGTTCGGGCCGATCAATGCCAGCACTTCGCCGGAGTTGACCTCCAGCGAGACGTTCGCCAACACGGAACGGGAGCCATACGAAACAGACAGATTCTCGATCTTCAACATCGCCAATCACCGTACGGGCGCAGCGTCGCTGCGTCCTACCAATATCCTTGATTCTTCGCCCGGCGCAGCACCCACAGGAAGAACGGGGCCCCGGCAATCGCCGTGACGATTCCCACCGGCAGTTCTTGAGGCGCCAGCACCGACCGGGCAAGTACGTCCGCCAGAAGCAGCGTCCCGGCACCGGCAATGAGCGAGAGCGGCAGCAGGCGGCGGTAGTCTGCGCCGAACCACAGGCGCATGATATGCGGGACGATCAACCCGACAAAGCCGATCGTCCCCGAAAAGGACACAGCCGCTGCAGTCGCCAGGGAAGCTGCGACCAGCAGCAGGGTGCGCGTCCGGGTGACATGCAAGCCAAGCTGCTGGGCCTGGTCATCGCCAAATTGCAGCAGGTTGAGGGCGTGCCCGTTCAAGAGCAGGATGCCCAGTCCGATCGCCAGATAAGGCAGGATCGACAAGACCGGACCCCAACCGGCCTGGCTGGCCCCGCCCAGCATCCAGGCGATCGCCCGGCGCAGCTCGCCGGTCGAACGGAGCATAAGGAAAGAGGTCACGGCAGTGGCGAAGGACGAGAAGGCCACGCCCGCCAGGATCAGATTGGTGGTCGGGACCGTCTTGCCGAGGCGGGCCAGCGAGTATACGATAAAGACCGTCAGCAGGGCGCCGACGAAAGCCGCCGCCGGGACCGCCATGAGCCCCCAGAAAGAATACGGCCAATGGACGCTCATCGCCAGGATCGCCCCCAGTCCCGCCCCGGAGGCGACCCCGATCAGATACGGGTCCGCCAGCGGGTTGCGAAAGAGGCCCTGGTAGGCGGCGCCGCTCCCGCTCAAGGCGGCCCCGGTCAACAGGACCAGGACGGTGCGCGGCAGGCGCAACTCGAAGATGATCGTGGCGGCGGCCGAGACCGTCTGCGGCGGCTGGCCGGTCAGGACCCGCCAGAGGTCCGCCAGCGGAATGAAAACTGAGCCGATGGCAACGGAAAGCAGGGCCGCCAGGGCAAGGAAGAGCAGGGTCCAGAGATAAGGAAGAATTCGGCGCGACATAAGAATGGGTACGGGCACGGTATACGTGCCCGTACGATTTATTTAAATGCGCCCGGATGCAGCAGCTTCGCCAGGGCTTCCAGCCCGTCGACAAGGCGTGGACCGGGCCGGCTGACCAGGTTGTCGTCGAACGGATAGATTTGCCCGCTCTGGACGGCCGCCAGTCCGCCCCACCCGGTGCGGGCCTTGACCGAATCGGGTGTCATGCCGTAAGCCGAGTCGCCCAGGACGATGATCGACGGGTTGGCGACCACCAGTTGCTCGAGGCTGATCTGGGCCCACTGGCTGGTCAGGCTGTTGCCGATGTTCTGCCCGCCCGCCCGCGAGATCAACAGATCCACGAAAGTGCCGGGGCCGGCTGTATAGGGCTTGGTCGGGTCGGATGCGTCCAGTTCGTAATACACGGTCGGGCGGGAGTCGAGGGGAGCAATCACGGCATCCACCGCGGCGACGCGCGTCTTGAGCGAATCGACCAGCGTCCTGGCCTGGTCGGCGTGTCCGGTCAGGCTGCCGACCGTCTCGACGTTGGCATACATTTCTTCGAGTGTGACCGGATTCTTGAGATAGTAGACCGTCAGCCCAAGCTGCTCGAGCGAGCTGACCTGCTCGGGCGTGTTGATCTCCCCCGCAAGCACCAGGTCAGGATGAAGGGCCACGATCGCCTCGCTGTCGTACTTGCCCATCGAGCCGCCGACGTCCTGGGCCGACTTGGCCTCGGCCGGATAATCCGAAAAACTGTCCCGACCGACTACCTGCGCCCCCGCGCCCACGGCAAACAGGATCTCAGTGTTGGACGGCGCCAGCGAAACGACCCGCTGGGCGGGACCGGGGAGGGTCACCGAACGATTCAGGCCGTCGGTCAGCGCGAGGGATGGGGAGGTCGGCAGCGCGGTCGCGGTGGGAATCTGGGCGGCAGTCGGCGAGGGCGTGACCGACAGGGTCGAGCCGCAGGCTGCGAGCAACATGATCGTCAAAAACGCAAAAAACAATTTGCGAAACATACAAGGTCTCCTTAAAAATTTGGCGAATCAAAATCCCCTGCCGAAAGGACAGGGGAGGGGGAGAGGCAATCCATGCAAGCCGTTCCCACCTCCTTTCCACGAGAGAGTGGTAGCCCCCCAATCTGGGGGGTGAACTTGGTCGGGGCGGGCGGCCTGACTTTTTAGCGTTGCGCTAAATCACAGTTGCGGGACAGCGCCGGACTTCACTTGCACCGCACAACGTGCAGGTGGCACCGGCTTCGCCTTTGAGCCCTCCCATCCGGGAGGTGGGGCACCCAGACCAATATTTATTTGTTCCGGTATTGTATGCGCGCTCTTGCCGGGAGTCAATTGTTGGCACCTTAAAAATTGGTGGGACGAGATAATATCTTGTCCTACCCGGGTAAAACCCGCCAAAAGGTTTGACGAGGCCTTTCGGCTCATGGTATAATATATAAGAATATTTTGATATAAATTATCCAGGAAGCCGCATTTCTATGACCGCTACCCCCACCCGTGACCGGGTCAACCCCGAAACGATCAACACCGCCCCGCTCCGCCGCCCGGAGTGGATCAAGGTCCGCGCCCCCGCCGGCGAGACGTACGAGCACTTGCAGACCCTGATGCGCTCCAAGGCGCTCCACACCGTCTGCGAGGAGGCCATGTGCCCGAACATGGGCGAATGCTGGGGCTCCGGCACCGCCACCTTCCTGATGCTCGGCGACGTCTGCACGCGCACCTGCGGCTTCTGCGACATCAAGCACGGCCGCCCGGATGCGCTCGACTGGCTCGAGCCGGAACGGGTCGCCCAGGCGGTCAAGTCGATGAATCTCAAGCACGCTGTGATCACGTCCGTCAACCGGGACGACCGGCGGGACGGCGGCGCACCGATCTTTGCCATGGTCATCCGGCGCATCCGCCAGCTCCTGCCAGGCTGCTCGGTGGAGGTGCTCATCCCGGATTTCAAGGGCTCGCTGGAAGCGCTCAAGATCGTCATGGACGCCCGCCCGGAGATCCTCAACCACAACGTCGAGACGGTGCCCAGGCTGTTCAAACAAGTCCAGCCGCAGGAC
>DATJPX010000058.1:0-33192 GCA_035506155.1 Anaerolineales bacterium | reverse complement strand
TCAGGAACTTGGGCATCTCCAGGGCCTGGATTTCGCCGGCAAACTGGGTCAGCACCAATTCATTGGTACACATGTAATACGACGGGCGGAAATCCATCCGCTCGAAGAGGAGATAAATGCGGTTGAGCCCGAAGGTGGTCTCACCCGCCAAGGCCGAAAGATCCATCTTAGCCAGGCTCGGCCCGTTCCCCATGATGAAGCAGCGCTGGCCGGAATGCAGATCCCGCATGGCCTGCAGGCGGTCCCGGTATTCCCGGCCCCCGGCCGAGGCCCAGGCGAGCGCCCCGGGGATGTCTGCAATCCGGCGCAGGACCGCGCCTGCCAGCCGATCGAAAGATAAATCACCCGGTCTGATCCGTTTCAGCATCCGTCCGCCTCCCTGCCTATCTCCCGGTCCGCCGCCGGGTCAACAGGCCGACCAACGCCCGGTCTTCAGGATCGATCCGCAGCAGGAACAGGACCAGCCCAAAAACGCCGGTCACGGCGGCGAACAGCACGATCATCTCGGAGACCCTTGGCAGGACGACGACCGTTTTGACCAGGAAGGCGGCCGCCAGGGCTGTCAGAGCGGCTGCGCCTCCCTTGAGATAGCGCCTGTCGTAAGGCCAGACCTTCATCTTGATTTTCACGATCAGCAGGGCGGAGAGATTGAGCAGCGCCACCGAGATCGTATTGGCGAGTGCCGCCCCGAGGATCCCGAACCTGGGGATGAGCAAAAAACAAACCAGGGCGTTCACACCCATCACGAGAGCGGACGAAAGGATGACGATCCGTTGGTAGCCGCCGATCAGCATCAAAGGGCCGATCGAACCGGTTGCGAGATTGACCAACTGCCCGATGAGCAGGACGACCAGGGCCAGCGCGCCGGGCGAATACGCATCCCCGTAAACGATGGCCAGGAAATCCTTCGAGCTTAGCAGCAACAGGATCAGGACCGGCATGCTGATGTAAACCGTCCATTTCGTCCCGATCCGGTAGATTTCCTCCAGCTGGCCGATGTCTTTTTCATGATAAAGGGAGGAAAACACCGGGGTCAGGATGCGGTTGAACCCGCTGATGACGACCGCAAACACGACGGAAATCTGCGCGGCCGATTGGTAGATGCCTGCCTGGCTCGCAGGCAGTAACGAGCCCACGAAAAGGCGGTCGACCCAGAACACGAGCGTCCCGAGCAGCATGGAAAACGCCGCGGAGAACGAATACCCGTAGTAATGCCTGTCCGGCGGGATCGGAACGACGCGCCTGTCGAACACGAAAGGGAAGAGGACGGCGATGATCGCTAACGCCAATGCGGTTACCAGGCCATAGGCGATCAGGTCCGTCATCACCACGCGGTCCAAATTGAGGCCGATCAGCCAGAAGATGCCCAGGATGGCCAGGGCGAGCAGGGGCTCGCCGACATCTTGCACTGCGGCCGAATAGATCATGTTGCGGGTCAGCCGGCTGGCGGCCGCCAGCACGCCAACCAGTCCCGCCAGGGGAAAGGCAAAAGAATACAGACGGATCACATCCCTCAGGGTTGGTTTCAGGAATACGGAACTCGCCAGCCAGGAGGAGAGCAGGTAGACGCACAACCCCGCTAGCACCGAAAAAAGCATCGATCCCAGGAGGGAATAAAGGATTACTCCTTTCAGTTTCCGGTTGTCCCTGCCGAGGAAACCTGCCCCATACTTGATGACCCCGACGTCGAAGCCCAACGGCGTCACCAATTCGGCCAGCCCGAACATCGTCAGACCGATCGCATAGACCCCGAAGACGGCCGGCCCCAACACCCGCGCGGTAATGATCCCGGCCGCCACTCCGATGAAGCGCCCGGCAAAACGGCCGACCAGGCCGACCCCTGCGCCGATCGCAAAGCTATCCAAGTCGGACGTACGCTTGTTTTCCATCGTATGTTTTTCGTTTATGGGCATCGGAAAGCTATTCCATCAATTCTACCACCTGATATTTGCCGCTTTCCCTGCCTGCCGGCATGCTTGCGGCGGCATTTTCATCGCGATATACTCCGGGATATTCTCAAAACCAAGGAGGTGTGAGATGAAAACAGGACTGTATATTCTGGCTGTGATCTTGTTCTTGTTGGGCATCGCTGGTCTCCTGGAAGGCTTCGGCGTCATCAACCTCGTCGCCCAGACCCACCACCTGCGCTATGAGCTGGGCGGCGGGCTGGTCGCCTTGCTGGGCATTGGCCTCTTCGTCTACGCCGCCCGGCGCAAATAAAGCCCCCGCCGGGAGGCGGGAAAGGGTTCGGAAGGCTTCCGGCGTCATGGCGGCGCCGGAAGCCTTTTATTCGTTCTTTGCATGGACTGCTCGAATTCGGGGTGCAATTCGTTCAAAAAATCTCCCCGCCGGGCACTTTATTAAGCGCCCGATTATGCTATCATGAATGGGTGGCATGCAATTCGCCAGTCCGAATTTGGAAATCGACCTGGAAAAACCATTTCCACGCCAGATTTGTTTGGAGTATGATGGCTCTTGAGGCTTGAAGGAGGAACACCCATGGCAACCCACCGTCCATTTTTTCGAACGAAGGTCTCTTCTATTTTCATATTATTCGTCATCCTTGCCCTGCTGCTGGCGGGCTGCGGCGCCCTGGCGCCCAAATCTCCCGCAGTAGTCACCCCCCTCCTTTCCACCCCGACGACTCCCCTGGTGGGACTGGACACGCCGACGCTGGAACTTCCCAGCGCGACACCCGAGCTGCTCCTGGATACAGACACCGCCGTCGCGCCCAGCCCGACGGTCGAGCTGCCCACGGACACGGAAACGCCGACCCCTGTCCTCCCCAGCCCGACGATCCAGCCGACGGATACCAGCCAGCCCCAGACCGGGACGTTCTCCTTCTCGCCCGGGACGACCGCCGGGCTCGTCACGGGCACCGTCCAGGCCGGGCAGGTCGTGACGTATACACTCTCCGCCCAGCAGGGCCAGCCCCTGACCCTGATCATCGGCTCCGCGAACAAGGACGTTGTCCTGGGGGTGATGGACCCGAACGGGAATATCCTGCTCAACCCGTCTGCCAGGCGGACGGCCTTCCAGATGCCGCTCCCCAGTTCCGGCCTGTATACGATCCGGGTGGTCGGCGGCGCCACGACGGAGGATTACAGCCTGACCGCCAAGATCCCCCAGCTGGTCAATTTCGCCTCCGGCGCCACCTCCGCGACCCTTAACGGCACGACTGTCAACGGCTACCTTTATTCCTACGCCCTGGCCTGCGGGGCCGGCCAGACCCTTTCCGCCAGCCTGAACGTTCCCTCCAGCACCGCCGTCATCGACATTTATGGGGTCTCCTCCGGAACCACCTTCCTGTACGCTTCCGCCGGGACCAACACCTGGACGGGCATCCTGCCTCGATCAGAGGACTACGTGATCGAGGTCGTCCCGGTCAACGGCGTGGTGACGGATTACGCCCTGACGGTCTCCGTGACCGGCACGGTGGCGAACTTCAGCTCTGGCGGCGGGAACATCGTCTTCACGCCCGGGACGACCGCGGCGAGCATGAACGGCACGATCCAGCCCGGGCAGGTGGTGACCTACACCGTCCAGGCGAACCAGCACCAGCCGATGATCCTGCTCGTGGATTCCCCCAAGCGGGACGTCACCCTGGGCGTCCTCCTGCCGGACGGCACCACCCTGCTTACCCAGGCGATGAAGTGGTCGCACTGGCAGTCGAACCTGCCCACGACCGGGCAGTACACGATCCAGGTGGTCGGCGGCAAGACGGCGGAAAATTACACCCTGACGGTCAAGATCGCCCAGTTGGTCTATTTCCGCAAGGGTTCCAGGACGGTCACCCTGCACGGCAACACCTACAACGGCTACGTCATTTCCTACGCGTTCCAGGCCACTGCCGGCGAGATCCTGACTGCGACCCTCAGCACGCCCGCCACCAAGGCCTTCCTCGACATCTTCGGGATCGAAACCGGCTCGCTGCTGAATTTCTCGGCCCATGCCACCTCCAAGTCGATCAAACTGCCGAAGACGCAGACGTACGTCGTCGAGGTGGTCCCGCGCGGCGGCTACCTGGTGAGTTTCACCCTGACGGTGACCATCCCCTGACGTTCCCGCTTCCAGGGAATGTCACCCGCCCGGCGCTCTTCCATGCATCCTGACCGGCTCTTTTCCCCCGATCCGGCCATCCGCAGGCCGGCACGCGAGTTGTATGGCTCCGTCGCCGGCTTGCCGATCGTCTCCCCCCACGGCCACGTCGATCCGCGCCTGTTCAGCGATCCCGCCGCGACCTTCGGCTCGCCCGTCGACCTGTTGATCCTCCCCGACCATTACATCCTGCGCATGCTTTACTCCCAGGGCGTCCCGCTCGAATCCCTGGGCGTGCCCCGGCTCGACGGAGACGCCGTCGAAACGGACCACCGCCGGATCTGGCGGACCTTCTGCGCCAATTTCCACCTGTTCCGCGGCACGCCTTCCGGCCTCTGGCTGGCCGACGAGCTCGGCCAGGTCTTCGGCCTCGACGGGCAACCCTCCGCCGCAAACGCCGACGACCTCTACGACCTGATCGCCGAAAAACTGGCCTCGCCCGAATTTTCCCCGCGGGCCCTGTTCGAGCGGTTCAACATCGAAGTCCTCTGCACCACCGATCCGGCGGCCGGCGCGCTCGAACACCACCGGGCCATCCGCACCTCCGGCTGGCAGGGGAAGGTCCTGCCGACCTTCCGCCCGGATGCGGTCGTCAATCTCGACGCCCCCGATTGGCGGGAGAATATCGAACTGCTCAGCCAGGCCAGCGGCGTGGAGGTGAAGGACTACCCGTCCTACCTCCAGGCCCTGGAAGAGCGCCGGGCATTCTTCAAATCCATGGGGGCGACCGCCACCGATCACGCCGCCCTGACCCCCGCCACGGCCGAGCTGACTCCCGCCCAGGCCGGGGCGATCTTCCAGCGGGCCCTCAAGGGACGCTCCCTGCCCGTGGATGCCGCCCGTTTCACCGCTCACATGCTGGTGGAGATGGCCCGGATGAGCACCGAGGACGGGCTGGTCATGCAGCTCCATCCCGGCTCGTTCCGCAACCACGACGAGCAGGTGTTCCGCCGGTTCGGCCCCGACCTGGGCGGCGACATCCCCGTCCGGACCGAATTTACCCGCAACCTGCTCCCGCTTCTGAATAAATTCGGCAACCACCCGCGCCTCACCCTGATCCTGTTCAGCCTCGACGAAACGGCCTATTCCCGCGAGCTGGCCCCGCTGGCCGGGCACTACCCGGCCGTCAGGCTCGGCCCGCCCTGGTGGTTCCACGACAGCCTTAACGGTATGCGCCGCTACTTCGACCAGGTCATGGAGACGGCCGGACTGTACAACACGGCCGGCTTCAACGACGACACCCGGGCCTTCTGCTCCATCCCGGCCCGTCACGACCTCTGGCGGCGCGCCGCGGCTGACTGGACCGCCGGCCTGGTGGCAAGACATGTCGTCGGCATGGACGACGCCCGCGGGATGATGCGGGAGCTGGCCGCCGGCCTGGCCAAACGCGCCTACAACCTGTAGGGGCGGCGTGTACGTCGCCCTCTTTCACGGAGGTCCCCATGCTCTATCCTCAATCCAATCCCCACCGCCAGGCCTTCGACCTCTCCGGTTTCTGGGACCTGCGCTTCGATCCGCGGGAGGCGGGCCTGGGGAGCGGCTGGCAGTCGGGCTTCCCCGACGGACGACCAGCCGCCGTCCCGGCCAGCTGGAACGACCAGTTCGAGGATGGGCGGGATTTCCTCGGCCCGGCCTGGTACCAGACCGGCTTCGATCTGCCCTGGGGCTGGGACGGGAAGCGTATCCTCCTGCGTTTCGGCTCGGTCAACTACCTGGCCGAAGCCTGGCTAAACGGCTCCCTGCTGGGCATGCACGAGGGCGGGCACCTGCCCTTCGAGTTCGACGTGACCCCACTCGTCCAGCCGGCGGGCAACCGCCTGGTGATCCGCGTGGACGGCCGGCTGGCCTTCGACCGGGTCCCGCCTGGGAATGTGACCGGCGACCCGGTCGATTTCTTCCCCAGCCACGCCGGGAATTTTCCCCAGGCGCAGTTCGACTTCTTTCCCTATTGCGGCATCCAGCGCCCGGTGTTGCTTTGCGCCCTCCCGCCCGATGGTCTGCAGGATGTGACCGTCCGGACCGGGATCGAAGGGGTGGCCGGGCGGGTCTGGGTCCGGGCCGAACGGTCCGGCGGGAGCCCCGCCGCGGCGCGCTTCCGCCTCGAAGGCCACGGGCATGCGTCCACCTGCGAAGCCGCTTTTTCGGGGCAGGCCGCCGAGGGGACCCTGGACGTCCCGGACGCCGCGCTGTGGTCGCCTGCGGAGCCGAACCTGTACGACCTCTCCGTCGAGCTCCTCCGGGATAGGCAGACCGTCGATTCGTACAGTCTCAAGATCGGCATCCGCACGATTGCCGTGGACGGCGACCAGTTGCTCCTGAACGGCAAACCGGTCTACCTGAAGGGCTTCGGCCGCCACGAGGATTTCCCCGTCGTCGGGCGCGGCTACCTGCCGGCCCTGGTCGTCAAGGACTATGCCCTGATGGATTGGGTCGGCGCCAACTCCTTCCGCACCAGCCATTATCCCTACTCCGAGCAGATGCTCGACCTGGCCGACCGGCTGGGCTTCCTGGTCATCGACGAGACTCCCGCTGTGGGATTGTACTTTCGGGAGGACGGTCTGGAAAAGCGCCGCGCCCTCTGCCGGCAGTACCTGCGCGAAATGGTCGCCCGCGACAGGAACCACCCCAGCGTGATCCTGTGGAGCCTGGCCAACGAGCCCCATTCCACCGAACCCCACGCCCGCCCCTTCTTCGAAGGGCTCTACCGGGACGCGCAGACCCTCGACCCCACCCGCCCCGTGACGCTGGTCAGCTTCCTGGGCGCCGATGAGCAGGCCTTCGAGTTCTGCGACCTGCTCTGCCTGAACCGTTACTACGGCTGGTACAGCCAGGGCGGGGACCTCGATCAGGCCCTGGCGCTGCTCTCGGCTGAGCTGGACGCTCTCCACGCAAAATTCAAGAAGCCCGTGCTCCTGGCCGAATTCGGGGCGGACGCCGTCCCTGGCCGGCACGCCCAGCCGCCCGAAATGTTCAGCGAGGAATACCAGGCGGAACTGCTGGTCCGTTATATCGAGCTGCTGCGCCGGAAGCCCTACGTGATCGGCGAGCACATCTGGAACCTGTGCGACTTCAAGACCTCCCAAGGCATCACTCGGGTCGGAGGGCTGAACCACAAGGGGATCTTCACCCGCGACCGCCGGCCGAAGCTGGCTGCCCACCGGGTCCGGGCCTTCTGGCGCCCGGCGGAAGGAGAAAAGGAATGAACCTGCCGAACTTCGACATCCGGGACCAGGTCGCCGTCGTCACCGGCGGCACCGGGGTCCTCTGCGAGGCCATGTGCCGGGCGCTGGCCGGGGCCGGGGCGAAGGTCGTCGTGCTTGGTCACCGGCCCGGGCCCGCCGAGGCCCTGGCCGCCGAACTCGGCAACGGGGCGATCGGCCTGGCCTGCGACGTGCTCGCGAGGGAGAGCCTCGAAGCCGCCGCCCAAAAGGTCCTGGAGGCCTTCGGCCGCGTCGACATCCTGGTCAACGGGGCTGGCGGCAACAAGCCCGGGGCGACGACCGGCCCGGAGCAATCTTTCTTCGACCTGCCCCCCGAAGCCCTCCACGAGGTCTTCGACCTGAACCTGATCGGGACGGTCTTTCCTTGTCAGGTCTTCGGTCGTATCATGGCCGGGCGGGGGAGCGGCGTCATCCTCAACGTCTCCTCCATGAACGCCTACCGCCCGCTGACCCGCATCCCGGCTTACTCGGCCGCCAAGGCCGGGGTCAGCAACTTCACCGGCTGGCTGGCCGTCCACATGGCCCGGGAATACAGCCCGGCGATCCGGGTCAATGCCATCGCCCCTGGCTTCTTCCTGACCGGGCAGAACGTCTACCTGTTGACCGACCTGCAGACCGGCGGCCCGACCGCCCGTGGCCAGGCCATCCTCAGCCACACCCCGCAGGGACGCTTCGGAGTCCCCGACGACCTGCTCGGGGCGATGCTCTGGCTGGTCTCGCCCGCCTCGGCCTTCGTCACCGGGATCGTCGTCCCGGTGGACGGCGGGTTCTCGGCCTACAGCGGCGTCTGAGCGGCTCCGGGGAATGGACTCGATCCCCGGGAAAATGATAGAATCGGTCCCATTATTGGAATCCTTAGTGGTAGGAGGTCGATCATGATGTGGTTTATCACCCCGGTTGCCGACAATGCTGCGGAGGGTTCGCTCCGCGAGCTCTACGATCAGGATCGCAAAGAGGCCGGTTACGTTCGCAATACCGCCCGGGTCTGGAGCCACCGGCCCGAGATGGCGGGTCCCTGGCAGCAAACCCTCAAGGCGGTCCGCTCACACCTGCGCCTGCGCACCTACGAGCTGGTCACCCTGGCCGCCTCCCGCGCCATCGGCTGCGAATACTGCATGCTGGCGCACGGATCGGTGCTCCACAAGAACGGCTTCACCCCCGAACAGATCATCGCCATCTTGGAAGATTACCACGACGCCGGGCTCGACCCGGCCGAAGTCCACATGATGGACTATGCCGCCAAGATCAGCGGGGATGCGAATTCCATCACCCGGGAGGACATCGACCTGCTCCGCAGGGACGGCCTGGACGACCAGCAGATCACCGACGTCGCCCTGGCGGCCGTCGTACGCAACTTCATGAGCCGCTTCTTCGACGCCCTGGGCGCCGGCCCCGACCCGGAACTCCAGCTCCTGGAGTCGGAGCTCTGGACCTATATAAAGGACCGGAAGAAGAAAGACTGAACGACCGGGGCAGAGTCATCCAATCCCCCAAAACTGAAAAAGTACCCTTGCGAAGGCTGGATCTCGACCGGATGACCGGGGGCATCCTGGCCGATGATCTATTCCGCTGTCGAGGTCCAAACCGCTCCTTCGCAAGGGGTGCATCGTCCAGCCGTTCAGCGCCGCTTGGACGGGAATCGGGCGCCAACCCGGCCGCCGAATTGCCTCCTGTCGAACAGTCTGGTATACTCACTGAGTGAGTATATATGCCTGAAAAACCCCGCCACTTCGGCTCGCGTTCCCCGGAATACGCCCTGCTCGGCTTCCTCTACGAGCAGCCGAGCCACGGCTACACCCTCCACCAGGAGCTCGTCAACGAGCTTGGCCACGTCTGGCACGCCAGCCAGAGCCAGACCTACGCCATCCTGAAGAGGCTGGAAGCCCGCGGGGACATCTCCTCGACCACCGAGGAGCAGGAGAAGCTGCCGGCCCGCCAGTTGCTCCAGATCACCCCGGCCGGACGCCGCCGGTTCGAGGAGTGGCTGCATGCCGCTTCAGGCAGCAGCGTGCGGGCCATCCGGCTGGAGTTCATCACCCGCCTGTATTTCGCCCAGAAATTGTTCCCGGAAATGATCCAGACGATCCTCGGCGAGGAGGCTGCCGATATCGATAAGGCGCTGACTCGCCTGGAAAAGGACCGAAAGTCCATTCCTCCTGATCAAACCTTCAATCGCCTCGGCCTGGAGCTACGCATCCAGCAGCTCTATTCAGTTCGCGATTGGTTGATCGAATGCCGGAAGGCATTTGAAATAAAAGTATAAGGAGAAGACCATGAAAAGATTTGCGCTCGTTATTCTTATCATTGTGGCTCTGCTGGCTGCCTGCGGACCCGCGGCGACCCCCACGGTCGCGCCGACCAGCCTGCCGCCCACCGAAACCGCCGTTCCGCCAACCGCGACCCCTGCGCCGCGCACCCTGACCGTCTTCGCGGCCGCCTCCCTGACCGGCGCCTTCCAGGAGATTGGCAAGGACTTCGAAGCCGCCAACCCCGGCGTCACGGTGGCGCTCAACTTCGCCGGCTCGCAGGCGCTCCGCACCCAGATCGAGCAGGGCGCGGCCGTGGACGTCTTTGCCTCCGCCGATCATAAGAACATGGACACGCTGGTCAGCGAGAACCTTGTTCCGTCAGGCTACCAGGATTTCGCCACCAACCTGCTGGTCGTCATCCTGCCTCCCGGCAACCCGGCCAACCTCCAGGCGCTCCGGGACCTGGCGAAGCCCGGCCTGAAGCTCGTCCTGGCGGACGCCTCCGTCCCCGCCGGCAACTATTCCCGCCAGATCCTGGATAACATGAGCAAGGACCCGGCCTTCGGGGCGGATTTCGGCAAGAAGGTCCTGGCCAATGTGGTCTCCAATGAGACCGACGTCAAGTCGGTCGTCTCCAAGGTGGACCTGGGCGAGGCGGACGCCGGCATCGTCTACGTCACCGACGCGAGCGCCGCGCCGGATCTGAAGACCATCCCCATCCCGGCGAATTTCAACGTGATCGCCAAGTACCCCCTCGCCGCCCTGGTCAAAGCCCCCAACGCGGACCTGGCGGCGGCCTTCGTCGCCTACGTCCTCTCCCCGGACGGGCAGGCGGTGTTGAAGAAGTGGGGCTTCTCGCCGGCCGGGCAATAATCCCAAATCCCGTGCCGCGCCTGTTCCCTCGTCGCAGAACGCACACATTCCCAGGCTGGGTATTCATCCTACCCAGCCTAGTCCTGGTCGCGTTGATCGGTCTGCCGCTCGTGGCCCTGGTCTGGCGCTCGATCGACCGGGATTTCTTCACGTATTCCCTTTCGGCGGCCGCCCTGAATGCCCTGAAGCTCAGCCTGCTGACCAGCATCATCAGCGTCGGGTTGGCGCTCCTGACCGGCACCCCCCTGGCCTACCTCCTGGCGCACTGGAAATTCCCCGGCAAGAGCCTGGTCGAGCTGCTGGTGGACCTGCCGGTCGTCCTGCCGCCCTCGGTCGCCGGGATCGCCCTGCTGATGGCCTTTGGCCGGATGGGAATCTTCGGCCCCTGGCTGAACGCCCTCGGCATCACTATCCCCTTTACGACGGCGGCGGTGATCCTGGCGCAGACCTTCGTGGCCGCCCCGTTCCTGGTCCGCTCGGCCCGGATCGGCTTCGCGGCCATCGAGCCGCAACAGCAGGAGGCCGCCCGGATCGAGGGGGCCAGTGAATGGCAGGTCTTCCGCCACATCATGTTTCCCCTGGCCGGCCAGGCCATCCTGACCGGGGGCATCCTGGCCTGGACCCGGGCGCTGGGGGAGTTCGGGGCCACGCTGCTCTTCGCCGGCAACCTGGAGGGCAAGACCCAGACGATGCCGCTGGCGATCTACATCGGCTTCGAACAGAACACCCACATCGCCCTGGTGCTGTCGGTGGTCCTGCTGGCGGTCTCGCTGGCGCTGCTCGCCTTGCTGAGGAAGTTCGAAGCGCAGAACCAGCCCGGCGCCTGAGCCGGTTGTGCGGCGGGCGTTTTTATGCGATAATCGCCGGGACGCCGGCGGGCCGGATCGAGCTCCTTCGGACGAGACCGACCTGTGGCTTCACAATCCACAATAAGATGGGAAAATAATCATGCAACTCAGATTCATGAACATCGTCCTTTGCCTGATCCTCCTGGGCGGGCTGTTGGCCGCTTGCGGCGGCACCCCCACGGTCGGTCCTGGCGCCGTCGAGACCGCCGTCGCCGGGACCCTGCAGGCCGCCGCGCCGGCCGGCGCGGACCAGCTGCCCACCTCGACAGCCACGATCACGAAAACGGCCACCCGGGCGCCGACCGATACGATCCCGGCCGCCCCGACGGCGACGGAGACCGTCCAGCCGACCCTGCTTCCGACCTACACCCCGGTCACGGTGGCGGCCAGGGGCAGCTTCGGCCCCTACCCGAACGATCTGTGCCAGGCCCTCCGAATGGGCTTCGAGAATGCCATCGGCGCGCCGGTGACGGTCGAGACCGCCGCCTTCAGCGACCGCGTCAGCGGCGGGACCGGCACGGCCTGCCGAGTCCATGCTACTGGGACGGGGGCGACCTACGGCATGGCGGGCCCCTTCAACACCCTCAACAGCCTGGTGCTCTCGCTCGGCTGGCAGGAGGACGGCCAGTACGGTGCCGGCGGCGCCACCGGTATGCTGGACGGCTACCGCAAGAACGGCGCCCTGGGCCTCCTGTCGGTCACCTGGAAGCCCGCCGCGGACGTCAAATGCCCGGCGAACCAGCCGATCAGCGCCTGCGTGATGACCCCCGAGCAGAAGCTCTTCGAAGTGACCTTCGACGTCGCCCAACCGGTCGCCTACCTTCCGCTCGCCGCCGACCAGTGCGCCTCCTGGCAGGCGGCCCTGCAGGCTGCCAGCCCGGTCCCGCTGGTGATGGAGACCGTCAGCTTCAACGACCTGGAATGGAACATCGGGGCGGCCTGCCAGCTGCGCGGCGCCGGGACCGGCGTGGAGTTCAGGAACTTGGGCGATACGGCAAACGCCCTGGTCGCCGTGCTGACCTCCCAGGGCTGGAAGGTGGTCAACGGGGCGGATGGCCCGACCGGCACGATCCGCGAGCTTGCCAGCGGCAGCCAGACGGCAGTGGTATCCGTCCACTGGCAGCCCTCGGCGGACGCCAACTGCCCGTCGAACCAGCCGATCGAGTCCTGCCCGCTGACGCCCGGTCAAATGCTCTTCACGCTGACCGCCGCCTTCGGCCAGAAGTAAGCCTTCCCGATCCAGGAATACCCATCCGCCCCGGTCCGCCGGGGCGGATTTCTTATCGAAGCCCCATCGGGGCCGTAGGAGACCGGCCTCCATGCGTTCGACTCGCCCGACCGCGGGCGGGTGGGCGCAGATGCCAAAACGCCGCGTTCGTGCCATAATATATCCATGATCATCCTCCCCTTCGCCTCGCCCGCAGCCGATCTTGCCAACACCGGGGGTAAAGGCGCCAGCCTGGCCCGCCTGACCCGCCTGGGCCTGCCGGTGCCGCCCGGTTTCTTCGTCACCACGGAGGCCTACCGCAGCTTCGTCGCTGCCAACGCCCTGGCCGGGGTCCTCGCTCCCGCCCTGGCCGGGCTCTCGGCCGAAGATGCGGCCGGGCTCGAACGCGCCTCCGCCCGCATCCGCTCGGCGTTTTCGGCCGGGAAGCTGCCGGAGGAGATCGCCGGACAGGTCGTCTCCGGATACCGGGCCCTCGGACCGCAGGCGGTCCCGGTGGCCGTCCGCTCTTCGGCCACCACCGAGGACCTGCCCGACCTGTCCTTTGCCGGGCAGCAGGACACCTACCTGAACATCGTCGGCAAAAGCCAGCTCCTCGAGGCCATGGTCGACTGCTGGAGCAGCCTGTGGACCGCCCGGGCCATCGGATACCGGCTGCGCAATTCCATCCCGCACGAGCAGGCCGCCCTGGCGGTGGTGGTGCAGGAGATGGTGCCGAGCGAGGTCTCGGGGGTGCTCTTCACTGCCAATCCGCTGACCGGCCTGCTGAGCGAATCGGTCATCGACGCGACCTTTGGACTGGGCGAGGCGCTCGTCTCCGGACAGGTGGAACCTGACCATTTCGTGGTCGACCCGGCCGGTGGCGCGATCCGCAGCCTGCGCCTGGGAGCCAAGACCAGCGCCACCCGATCCAAAGCCGGCGGGGGGGTCGAAAGCCTGCCGGAAGAAGCTGCCGGGCGGCAGACCCTCACGGAGGAGCAGGTCCGCCGACTGGTCGCGGCCGGCCGGCAGGTCCAGGAAGAGTACGGCTTGCCGCAGGACATCGAATGGGCCTTTGCCGGCGGGGAATTGTTCATCCTGCAGTCCCGTCCGATCACCTCGCTGTTCCCCATTCCGCAGGTCTCCTTCGACCCGCTGGTCGTCTGGTTCTCGTTTGGGGCGGTGCAGGGGATGGTCGGGCCGATGACCCCGCTTGGGCAGGAGTCCATCGCCCGGGTCGTCCTGGGCATCGGGAAAAAGCTCGGCCTCCACATCGAATATGAGGACCAGGATATATTCGCCATCGCCGGGGAGCGCATCTGGGTCAAGATCAGCGACCTGATCCGCCATCCGCTCGGCAGCGGCCTGTTCAGCGCCTTCCTGGGTTTCGTCGAGCCGAGCGTGGGCCAGATCCTGCGCCAGCTTGCCGCCGAACCGCGCCTGGGAGCGGGAAAGGGCCGCTTCAAGCTTAGCACCCTGCGGCGCAGCCTGGGATTCTTCCTGCCCATCGCGGTGGATATGGTCAAGACGATGCTCCACCCGGAACGCGCCCGCGAACGTTTTGATGTGATATTGGAAAACTACCTGCAGTCGGTCCGGATCCCCGCCGGGGCCGACCGTTTCGAGCGGCTGGCGAACTTCGCCGCCTTCATGGAAGGCCAGGGCGGCCTGGCAGATGCCCTGCCGACCCTCCTGCCGCGCTTCCTCTCGATCTTCGCCCCGGCGATGGCCTCGCTCAACCAGATCGGTCACCTGCTGCCGAAAAAGGACCCCGGGGACCACGGCTTCTCGATGTCCGTCCTGGAAGTGACCCGCGGCCTGCCGCGCAACGTCACCACCGAGATGGACCTGGCCCTGTGGGGGACGGCGACCGCCATCCGGGCGGACGCCGCCGCGGCGCAGGCGTTCGGCGGCCAGTCCGCCCCGCAGCTGGCCGCCCGTTACCTGGAAGGTACGCTTCCCCCGGCTGCCCAGTCGGCCGTGGGGCGCTTCATGGACCGCTATGGCGTGCGCGGGGTCGGCGAGATCGACCTCGGCCAGCCGCGCTGGCGGGAGGAGCCGACCCCGGTCATGCGCACCCTGCAGAGCTACCTGCAGATCGACCCGGCGGCCGCCCCCGACGTGCTCTTCGAGAAGGGCGCGGCGGCGGCCGAACAGGCCATCCAGAGCCTGGCCGCCGAGGCGCGCCGCCAGCCCGGCGGCCGGATCAAGGAAAAGCAGCTCCGCGCCGCGGCCAGCCGGGTCCGCCTGCTGATGGGCGCACGGGAGAGCCCAAAGTTCCTGGCGGTGCGCGCCATGGGCATGGTCCGCGGCTTCCTGCTGGCTGTGGGGGAGGAATTCGCCGCCGCCGGGACGATCGACCGCCCCGACGACCTGTTCTACCTGCACACCGGCGAGCTGGACGCCCTTTCCCGGCAGGAGGACCGCGATTGGAAGGGCCTGGTCGCACAGCGGCGGCAGTCCTACGAGCGCGAGCTGCGCCGCCGCCAGGTGCCGCGCCTCCTGGTCAGCGACGGGCGGGCCTTCTTCGAAGGGATCGGCGCCGGGAGCGATACCGGCGAGACGATCAGCGGGAGCCCGGTCTCGCCCGGCGTGGTCGAGGGGGTCGTCCATGTGGTGTTCGACCCGCGCACCACCCAGCTTGCCCCGGGGGAGATCCTGGTCTGCCCGGGCACCGACCCGGCCTGGACGCCGCTCTTCATGGCGGCCGGCGGCCTGGTCATGGAAGTGGGCGGGATGATGACCCACGGCTCGGTCGTGGCGCGCGAGTACGGCATCCCGGCCGTGGTAGGCGTCCACCAGGCGACCGAACGGCTGAAGGACGGCCAGCGCATCCGGGTCGATGGGACCGCCGGCCGGATCAAGCTCCTGCCTCCTTCGGGATAGGGTTCCTGAAAGGTCAAGCGGGTAAAACGGCAGCTGCCTCCGGGCGGCTGTCGTCTTTTAAGGGCCGCCGGAGTCTCGTGGAATCCAATACTAACCAAATAGGATTATAATAGTCGTGTTTACGGGGAGGAACGTCCTGTCGGACCCGCCCCGAAGCAACTCCTGGCAGGTCTGCACTGCTGGAAAGCACATCGCAACCACCAGACCGGCGTTGACACTCAGGCTTGAGCCAGAGGCAGCAGATGGAAGATGTCTTCGTCGTGCAATCCCTGCGGACCCCGTTCGGTTCTTTCGGCGGGACCCTCTCAGACCTGGACGCTCCCCAGCTCGGGGCAACTGTCCTTCAATCCCTCCTATCACAATCCAAACTCGATCCGGCGGCCGTCGACGAGGTCATCCTCGGCCAGGTCCTTTTGGGCGGCGCCGGCCAGGCGCCCGCCCGGCAGGCCATGCGCCGGGCCGGCATCCCCGATTCGACCCATGCCATGACGGTCAACAAAGTCTGCGGCAGCGGGCTGAAGGCGGTCATGCTGGCGGCCGGCTCGATCGCCCTGGGCGATTCTCAGGTCGTCCTGGCTGGCGGAATGGAAAGCATGTCGCGCACGCCCTACGCCCTGGCCAGGGCCCGCTCTGGTTACCGCATGGGCCACGGCCAGCTCATCGACCTGTTGTATTACGACGGTCTGCAGGATCCCGACAGCGGCAAGCTGATGGGTGAGATCGCCGACCTGGCCGCCGAACGATTCGAGCTCTCGCGGGAGACCCAGGACGAGTACGCCATTCGCTCGTACCGGCGGGCCCAGGCAGCCGCCCGGGAGGGGTTTCTCAGGGACGAGATCGTCCCGGTCGGCAAACCCGGGAAGAAGGGCGATGAGGTCGTCGCCGAGGACGAAGAACCCTTCCGGGCGGATTTCGAAAAAATGAAGAAATTGCGCCCGGCCTTCCGTCCGGAAGGGACGATCACGGCCGGCAACGCTTCTTCCCTGGCAGACGGCGCCGCCCTGGTCTTGCTGGCAAGCGGGAAAGCCGTCAAGGAGCATAACCTGACCCCGCGCGCCCGCCTGGCCGCCTACAGCACCCACAGCTTGGCTCCGGAGCGATTCTCCGAAGCGCCGGTCGGGGCCATCCGCTCGGTCTGCGAGCGGGCAGGGATCCGCCCGGGAGACGTCGACTTGTTCGAGATCAACGAAGCCTTTTCCTCCGTGGTCCTGATCGCCATGCTCGAGCTGGAACTCGACCCGGAGCGGGTCAACGTCAACGGGGGAGCCGTCTCGCTTGGCCACCCGATCGGCGCAAGCGGCGGACGCCTGGTGACCACCCTGGTGCGGGAGCTGGACCGGCGCAAGGTCCGTTACGGCCTGGCGACCCTGTGCATCGGCGGAGGGGAGGCCGTTGCCGCCCTCTTCGAAAGGGTCTAGCGGAATCTTCAGCGACGTTCGAGGCCTTATTAACTTATCGTTCGGCAATCATCTTATCGTTAGCGGAGTGAGACATGGAAATCGCCACGATCGGCATCCTGGGGGCAGGTCAGATGGGCAGCGGAATCGCCCAGGTCTTCGCACAGCACGACCAGCAGGTTCTCCTGCACGACAATTCCGCCCCCCAATTGGACAAGGCCATCCGCAATATCCAGCACAACCTCGAAGAGCAGGCCGGGAAAGGCAAGCTCGAAGTGGGCAGTCCGCAGAAGGTCCTCGCACGCATCACCATCGCCGGGGACCTTTCGGTTTTCAAGGGCTGCCCGCTGGTGATCGAGGCGGTCAGCGAGGACGAGGCCCTCAAGCTCGAGCTCTTTCGCCGGCTGGACGGGATCGTCCGCAAGGATGCGATCTTGGCCTCCAACACTTCCTCGATCTCGATCACCCGCCTGGGGGCCGCCACCCGCCGGCCGGACAAGGTCATCGGGATGCATTTCATGAACCCGGCGCCGGCGATACAGCTGGTGGAGGTGGTCCGCGGCCAGGCCACCAGTCAGGAGACCTTCCAGGCCGTGGCCGGCTGGGTGGAGAAGCTCGGCAAGAGCATGGCGGTCGCCCAGGATTATCCGGGTTTCATCCTCAACCGGGTGCTCGTCCCAATGCTGAACGAAGCCATCTTCGCCCTGTACGAAGGGGTCGCCAGCGCCGAGGACATCGACCGGGGCGTCCAGCTTGGCCTGCGCCACCCGATGGGACCGCTGGCCCTGGCTGATTTCATCGGCCTGGATACCCTGCTGGCAATCTGCAACGTCCTGTACGAGGGGTTCAAGGATCCCAAGTACCGGCCCTGTCCTCTGTTGGTGCGCATGGTGGCGGCCGGCCAGCTCGGGCGCAAGTCGGGGCAAGGGTTCTATCCGTATTAGGCGGGCATCCTTTTATCGGTTCGAAAGATGGAGGCAGTCATGGCGAAGAATACCATCCGGGTCGCAACAGACGGGGGGGTCGGCACGCTGACGATCGACCGCCCCGAAAGCCTGAACGCCCTCAACAGCGCCGTGCTGGAAGAGCTGGAGGAGGCGCTCGAAGCCCTGGACGCGGACCAGTCGGTCGAGGCGCTTGTGCTGACCGGGGCCGGCACGAAGGCTTTCATCTCCGGCGGGGACATCCGGGAGATGCTCGGCCTGGACGTGCCGGGAGCGCGCTCCTTCAGCCGGGATGGCCAGCGCCTGATGCTCTTCATTCAAAACATGCGGAAACCGGTCCTGGCGGCCGTGAACGGCTACGCCCTGGGCGGCGGGTTGGAACTGGCCCTGGCCTGCGATTTCATCTACGCCTCGGAAAAGGCCCGTTTCGGCCTGCCCGAGGTGACCCTGGGGGTCCTGCCGGGATTCGGCGGGACCCAGACCCTGGCCCGCCTGATCGGTCCGGGCCGGGCCAAGGAGTTGATCTTCACCGGCCGGATCCTTTCGGCCGGCGAGGCCCTGGAATGGGGGCTGGTCAACGCCGTCTTCCCGGAGGGGGAACTGCTCGGGCGGGCCAGGGAAACCGCTCTGCGCATAGCCGGAAACGGAAGTGTTGCGGTGGCCAATGCCAAGCGGGCCATCGTCCGCGGCCTGGACCAGGCGCGGGCGGACGGTTTCCGCACCGAGAACGAGCTCTTCGCCGCCCTGTTCGCCACCGCCGACCAGAAGGAGGGCATGAAAGCCTTCCTCGAGAAGCGCAAGCCGGAATTCAAAGACAAACCGCAGATGAATGCGGATGAAACGAAAAAATGAGTAGAAAAGGACACCGCCCATGGATTTCGAATTAAGCCAGGACCATAAAGTCTTGCAGAGCAGCGTGCGCGATTTCGTCCAGAAGGAGATCCAACCGCTGGCCATCCAGATCGACGAGCAGCACCACATCCCCGACGAGCTCGTGGACAAGATGCGCCAGCTGGGGCTGCTGGGCAGCTACATCCCGGAGGCCTACGGCGGTTCGGGGCTGGACATCCTCTCGTATGCCATCGTGGTGGAGGAGGTCTCCAAGGCCTGCGGCTCGAGCGGCATCCTGATCTCGGCCCACACTTCGCTGGCCTGTGACCCGATCCAGCATTTCGGCAGCGAGGAGCAGAAGAAAAAATACCTTTCCCGCCTGGCCAGCGGCGAGAAGATCGGCTGCCTCCTGCTGACCGAGCCGGAAGCCGGCAGCGATCCGGCCGGAATGGCCAGCACGTACAGGAAGGACGGTCATCATTTCATTCTCAGCGGGACCAAATTCTTCATCACCAACGGCGGCTACCGCGGCATAGGGATCGTCTTTGCCACGAAGGACCGCAGCCTGAAGCACAAGGGTATCTCGGCCTTCATCGTCGACCTGGAGACGGAAGGTGTGGAGATCCTGCGCAACGAGAGCAAGCTCGGCATCCGTGGCTCGTACACGACGAACTTCGCCCTGAATGACGTCCGCGTCCCCGAGGAAGCCCTGCTCGGGAGCGAGGGCCAGGGTTTCAAGATTGCCATGGAGACCCTCAACGGCGGGCGGATCGGGGTGGCGGCCCAGGCGCTCGGCATTGCCGAAGGCGCCTTCGAGCGGGCGCTGGCCTATTCGAAGGTGCGCAAGCAGTTCGGCAGCCCGATCGGCGATTTCCAGGCCATCCAGTTCAAGCTGGCCGACATGTACGCCCGCATCCAGGCCAGCCAGCTGCTGACCTATCGGGCCGCCTGGCTCAAGGAGAACAAGCAACCCTACGCCACCGAGTCGGCCCTGTGCAAGCTGCACGCCTCCGAGACGGCGACCTTTGTTACCAAGGAAGCCGTCCAGATCCACGGCGGCTACGGCTATATCAGCGATTACGAGGTCGAGCGCATGTATCGGGACGCCAAGATCACCGAGATCTACGAAGGCACCAGTGAGGTCCAGCGCCTGGTCATCGCCCGGGCGCTGCTCTCGGGAGGGTAACCATGCCGCCGGTCAGCCGTGAAATCTACTGGAACGTCGGGCGCGGGGTGGTCCTGCCCATGTACGCGTTCGTCCTCTTTACCCTGGGCATCTTCCTATACGGAGTGTACCTGCGTGTGCGGGGCTACCGGCAGGGCAAGCCCCTGAACCGGCTGGACCAGCTCTTCCGGCGCAGCCTCCGCCTGGTGCGGCGGGCCTTCGGCCAGTTGCGCGTCCTGCTGGTCAGGCTGCCCGGAATCGTCCACGCCTTCCTCTTCTGGGCGATGCTGGTGCTCTTCCTGGGCACCCTGCTGATCATGGTCCAGGTGGATTTCACCGCCCCGCTCTTCGACCTGACCTTCCTGAAGGGGACTTTCTACGAAATCTACTCGCTCAGCCTGGACCTGGCCGGGCTGGCCGTGCTGGTCATGCTGATCGTCTTCAGCGTGCGGCGCTACCTGCTCAAGCCGGCCGGACTGGCCACCACCTGGCAGGATCCGCTCATTGTTGGCCTGCTGACGGTCATCCTACTGACCGGCTTCGTCATCGAAGGCGCCCGGATGGCGGTCACCGAGGTGAATGTCAACCCGGCCCTGGCGGTCTGGTCGCCGGTCGGGCTGGTGATCGGCCGCCTGCTCCTGCCGCTGGGCGAGCCGGCGCTGCGCGGGCTGCACAAGGTCCTGTGGTGGTCGCACTTCTTCCTGGTCATGGGCTTCATCGCCATGATCCCCTATACCAAGCTGCGCCACCTGCTGGCTACGCCGGTCAACTACCTGTTCGCCGATCTGCGCGAGAAGGGTTCGCTCGCCCCGCTCGACCTGCAGGCACCGGAGGCGGTCAGTTTTGGGGCCTCCAGGGTCGCCGAGCTGAGCTGGAAGGACCTCTACGACACGGACGCCTGCACCAGCTGCAAGCGCTGCCAGGATCGCTGCCCGGCCTGGGCGACCGGCAAACCCCTTTCGCCGATGAAGATCGTCCAGCAGATCGGGCAGGTCGCCTTCCAGGATCCCGGAGCCGACCTGATCGCAGCGGTCACCCCCGAGGCGCTGTGGGCTTGCACCACTTGCCGGGCCTGCGAGGAAGTCTGCCCGGCGGACATCGAGCACGTCACCAAGATCATCGAGATGCGTCGCCATCTGGTGCTGATGGAAGGCAAATTCCCGGGCGAGGAGGTCGTCCCGGCCGTCAACAACATCGAGGTCAACGGCAACCCGTTCGGGCTGCCGCCGGCCGCCCGCGGCGATTGGGCTGAGGGCCTGCCGGTGGCGCGCCTGGGGGACGGCAGTCCGATCGACGTGTTCTACTTCGTCGGCTGCTACGCCTCCTTCGATAAACGCAACCAGGCCGTGGCGAAGAATTTCGTCAAAATCTGTGCGGCGGCCGGCCTGCGGGTGGGCATCCTGGGCAAGGAGGAACGCTGCTGCGGCGAGCCGCTGCGCAAGCTGGGCAACGAATACCTCTACCAGCAGACCGCCTCGGCCAACATCGAAAAATTCAAGGCGTACGGCGTGCAGAAGATCGTCACCACCTGCCCGCACTGCTTCAATACCCTCAAACGGGATTACCGCGAGCTTGGCCTGGAAGTGGAGGTCGAACACTACACCGTCTTCCTGGCCCGGCTGGTGAGCAGCGGCGCATTGCCGCTCAGACCGCAGGAATTCGAAGCCACCTATCACGATTCGTGCTACATCGGCCGCTACCAGGGCATCCTCGACCAGCCGCGGGCCCTCCTGAACGCGGCCGGCGGCCACATCACCGAAATGGAAAAGAACCGCCTGAATAGTTTTTGCTGCGGGGCCGGCGGCGGACGGATCTTCGCCGAGGAAAAGGCCGGCCGGCGCATCAGCGTCGAACGGGTCAGGATGGCCCAGGCCACCGGCGCGCCCACCCTGGTCTCCAACTGTCCCTTTTGCCTGACCATGTTCGAGGACGGGATCAAGACCGGCGGGGCCGAAGGCAGCCTGCGGGTCCGCGACCTGGCCGAAGTTCTCGCCGAAAGGATCATTCCCTGACCATGGAACTCTACTCTGTACCGAGCAACGTCTACAAACTGGACGGCGGGGCCATGTTCGGCAACGCCGCCCGGGCGCTCTGGGAGCGCTGGATGCCCCCCGACGCCCGGAACCGCATCCGCATGGCCACCCGTCCGCTGCTGGCAAAAACGAAGGATGCCACGGTCCTGTTCGAGGCCGGGATCGGGGCCTACCTGGAGCCCAGGCTGCGCGAACGCTTCGGGGTGGACGAGCCCGGGCACATGCTGCTCCAATCCCTGGCGGCTCACGGCGTCGCCCACGAACAGGTCACCCACGTCTTCCTGACCCACCTGCACTTCGACCATGCTGGCGGCCTGTTGAGCGCCTGGCAGGAGGGCCGCGAGCCCGACCTGCTCTTCCCGAACGCCCAGTTCTACGTCAGCGAGCTGGCCTGGGAGCGGGCGATGCACCCGCACATCCGGGACCGGGCATCCTTCATCCCCCGGCTCAACGGGCTGCTCGAGGAGTCCGGCCGCCTGACCCTGATCGGCCCGGAAGATACCTTCTCCTTCGACGAACTGGAATTCGGTTTCTATCCGAGCGAAGGCCACAGCCCCGGCCTGCTCTGCTTCGACCTGCACTATGGCGGGGAGCGCCTGGTCTACGTTTCGGACCTGATCCCGGGGCGGGCCTGGGTTCACCTGCCGATCTCGATGGGCTACGACCGCTTCCCCGAGCTGCTGATCGACGAGAAGACCCGCCTGCTGGAAGCGGTGGAGAAAGAGAAGGCCTGGATCTATTACGTCCACGACCCGGAGACCGCCCTGTCGCGGATCGAGTACGACAAAGAGAACAAGACCTACAAGGCCGTCGATCCCAGGCCCGAGCTCAGGCTCGGCCCCCACTAGACGGTTTCCAAGGAGAACCCATGTACGATCCGAAATTCCTGAACGACCTGCGCAAGCGCTATTCCCACTGGGAGCAGAACACCCTGGCCGAGACTCTGCGGCGTGCCCCCGAGCGCCAGTCCAGCTTCATCACCGCCTCCTCGGAGGAAGTCAACCGGCTCTACACCCCGCTCGACCTGGACGGATTCGACTACGACCGGGACCTGGGCCTGCCGGGCGAGTATCCGTACACCCGCGGCATCCATGCCACCGGTCCACGCGGCCGGCTGTGGACGATGCGCCTGTTCGCCGGTTTCGGCACGGCGGAGGAGTCCAACGCCCGCTTCAAGTACCTGCTCGGGCAGGGCAGCACCGGCCTGTCGATCGCCTTCGACCTGCCCACCCTGATGGGCTACGACACCGACGCAGCCGAGGCGGAGGGCGAGTTCGGCACCTGCGGCGTGGCGGTCAGCTCGCTGGCCGACATGGAGATCCTGCTGGATGGCATTCCTCTCGACAAGGTCTCTACCTCGATGACGATCAACTCGCCGGCCGCGGTGCTCTGGGCCATGTACATTGCCGTGGCCGAGAAGCAGGGCGTTTCCCCGGCGCAGCTGCGCGGCACGATCCAGAACGACATCCTGAAGGAATACATCGCCCAGAAAGAATACATCTTCCCACCCGAGCCGTCCATGCGCCTGGTGGTGGATACGATGGAGTACGGCTCGGAAGCGGTCCCGCAGTGGAACACCATCTCGATCTCCGGCTACCACATCCGGGAGGCTGGCTCGACCGCCGCCCAGGAGCTGGCCTTCACCCTTGCGGACGGGATGGAGTACGTGCGCTGGGGCATCGCCCGCGGCATGGATGTGGATGAGTTCGCCCCGCGCCTCTCGTTCTTCTTCAACGCCCACAATGACTTCTTCGAGGAGATCGCCAAATACCGGGCCGCACGGCGTATCTGGGCTCATGAGATGCGCGAGACCTTCCAGGCGAAGGCCCCGCGCTCCTGGCTTCTGCGCTTCCACACCCAGACTGCCGGGATGACCCTGACTGCCCAGCAGCCCGAGATCAACATCGTCCGGGTGGCGCTCCAGGCTCTGGCTGCCGTTATGGGCGGGACCCAGTCCCTTCACACCAATTCGATGGATGAGGCCCTGGCGGTCCCCTCCGAGCAGGCGGCCACCATTGCCCTGCGCACCCAGCAGATCATCGCCGCCGAGTCGGGCGCCGCCAATACGGTCGACCCGCTGGGCGGCTCCTTTTTCGTCGAAGCCCAAACGGACCGTCTGGAAGCCCAGGCTCGCGACTATTTCCGGCGGATCGAGGAGGCCGGCGGCGTGCTCCCAGCCATCGCCCGGGGCTTCTTCCAGCAGGAGATCGCCGACGCGGCCTACACCTACCAGCGCGAGATCGACGAGCACGTCCGCACCATCGTGGGCGTCAACGACTTCCAGGACGACAAGCCCCTCACCATCCCGCTGGTCCAGATGGATCCGGTCGGGTACGCCCGCCAGGTCGAGCGCCTGGGCAAGCTGCGCCAGACCCGCGATAACGGCCGGGTCGGCCAGGCGCTGGATGGGCTGCGGATCGCCTGCCAGGGGACCGAGAACACCATGCCGCACCTGCTCGACTGCGTGCGGGCGTACGCCAGCCTGGGCGAGATCGTCGGGGTGATGAAGGGCGTCTTCGGCAAGTATGTCGAGCCGACCTGGGTGTAAAGGCTTCTTCTGACCACAGATGAACACAGATCTTTTGATAAAAATCAAGCACCATTTCATCTGTGTCTATCTGTGGTCCTGATTTTGGGAGTACCAAAATGAAAATCCTGGTGTGCGTCAAGCAGGTGCCGGACATGGAATCTTCGTTCCGTGTGAACGCAGCGGGGGATTGGCTGGACGAGCGCGACCTGGCCTTCCGGATGAACGAGTACGACGAGTTCGCCGTCGAGCAGGCCATCCGTTTGAAGGAACAGGAGGGCGGGGCCCCCGATGTGACCGTCCTCTCGATCGGACCGGCCCGGGTCGTGGAGGCCATCAAAAAGGCCCTGGCGATGGGCGCGGACCGCGGCGTCCACATCCAGGACGACCGGGCTCACGAGAAGGACCCCTGGCAGATCGCCTCCGCCATCGCCGCCTTCGCCCGGGACAAAGCCTTCGACTTTGTCTTCACCGGTTTCCAGTCCCAGGACCGCGGCTCGGCCCAGGTGGGAGCGCTCGTCGCCGAGATGCTCGACTACGCCTGCGCCACCACCCTGGTGAGTTTCGACTGGGACGGGACGTCCGTGACCGCGGACCGCGAGCTCGAACAGGGCATCCTCGGGCGGGTGCGCTTCCGCCCTCCGGCGGTGGTCACCTGCCAGCTCAACCTGAATACCCCCCGCTATCCCACCTTGCCCAACATCATGAAGGCCCGCCAGAAGGAACTGCTGGCCTTCCCGGTCGGCGACCTCTTGAAGGAGTCGCCCATGTCGAGCACCGGGAAGCTCTACCCGCCGGAGAAGAAATCCCACGGGCGCATCCTGGAGGGCGAGGTCGGGGCGCTGGCCGACCAGCTCGTCGCCATCCTCAAGTCCGAGACGGGCGTTCTCCACTAGGAGCGGGATATGAAAGCCTTGCTGATCTGTGAATTCCAGGACGGGAAGCTGCTCGAAGGCTACCGCGAGCTGCTGGGTTTTGCCGAAAGCCTTGGCGTCGAGGCCAGCTTGCTGGTGATCGGGAACGAAGCCATCCTGCCGCCTTTCGCCGGGCGGATCTACCTGGCCGACTCCGCCAAATACAACGAATTCGATCCGGACGCCCACAAACGCCTGGCCCTGGCAGTGGTCGATAAGGAACGGCCGGACGTGATCGCCCTGCTGCATACCTCCTATGGCTGGGACCTGGCGCCGCGACTGGCGGCCGGCCTGAAAGCCGCCCTGATCTCGGAAGTCGTCGGGCTGGTGGAGGGCGGCTACGAGGTGACCGCCTGCAACGCCAAGCTGCGCCGGAGCGTGCTCCCGCAGACCGAAACGGCCGTGGTGACCCTGCAGGCCGGGGCCTTCCCCGCCGCCGGTCCCGGGAGCGGCTCTCCCCAGGTGGAGCGGATCGAGCTCCCCGAGGCCGCTCCTGCTCGCATCGAGTTCCTCGGCTACATCCCGGCCGAGAAGAAGGATGTGGACCTGACCAGGGCCGAGGTGATCGTCAGCGCCGGGCGAGGCCTGGGCAAGAAGGAGAACGTCGGCCTGGTCGAAGCACTGGCAAAGGCCTTCAAGGGCGAGGTGGCCGCCACCCGCCCGGTGGTCCACGCCGGCTGGCTCTCGGACTCGCACCTGGTTGGGATTACCGGTCAGACCGTGGCGCCGAAGCTCTACGTGGCCTGCGGGATCTCGGGGGCCACCCAGCACCAGGTCGGAATGCGCAAGTCTGCCTTCATCGTCGCCATCAACAAGGACAGGGATGCCCCCATCGGCGAGCTGGCCGACGTGCTGGTGGTGGCGGACGTACTGCAGTTCCTGCCGGCCCTGACTGCCCGGCTGGCAAAGCCCTAGGGATTTCCGGAAAGGTTGGATGGCATGGAGTTCGATCTGAACGACGACCAAAAGCGGCTGCAGGCGACCGCCCGGGAGTTTGCCAAAGACGAGCTCGAACCGGTCGCGGCCGAGCTGGATCGCACCGGCGACCAGGCGCTCCTGCTGGACCACCTGAAGAAGCTGGCCGGCCTGGGCTTGATGGGCCTGCCGGTCCGCAGGGAATACGGCGGGGCCGAGGCCGGGCTGGTGGCGCTCTCGCTGGTCGTGACCGAGCTTGCCCGGGCCTGCGCATCCACTGCAGCCATCCTGGCGCTCAACAACATGGTCAGCGAGGTGATCCAGTCCGCCGGGAGTGAAGCCCAACGCCGGGTCCACTTGCCGCGGTTGTGCTCCGGCGAGTACCCGGCCGCCAGCTTCGCCCTGACCGAGCCGGAGGCCGGCTCGGACGCCGGGAGCCTGGCGACCTCCGCCCGACTAGATTGGAATGAATGGGTGTTGAACGGGCAGAAGAAGTTCATCACCAGCGCCGCCTTCGCCGGGGTCTTCGCCATCTGGGCAGTGACCGACCCGGCCGCCCCAAAGGGCAAGGGGATCAGTGTCTTCCTGGCCGAGGCCGGGACGCCCGGGCTGGTCGTCGGCCGGTCCATCCCCAAGATGGGCCAGAGCGCCGCGACCGCCAACGAGGTCCGCCTCGAGGACTGCCGCCTCCCGAAGGAGGCCCTGATGGGCGCGTTGAACGACGGCTTCCGGGAGGCCATGCACGGGTTGGGGATCGGGCGAATCGGGGTCGCCTCGCTGGCGCTCGGGATCGGCCTGGCTGCCATGGAGGCCGCCGTCCGATATTCCCAGGGACGTGTGCAATTCGGGCAGAAGGTCGGCGATTTCCAGGCCACCCAGTTCAAGGTCGCCGATACCTACACCGAACTGGAGGCCGCCCGCCTGCTGGTCATGCAGGCCGCCTACGGCGCCGGGCAGGGCCGGACGATCGCCCGGGAATCCGCCATGGCCAAGCTGTACGCGGCCGAGGCCGCCAACCGGGCCTGCTATACCGCCCTGCAGATGTTGGGCGGCAACGGCTACACCCGCGATTACCCGCTCGAGCGCTACGCCCGGGACGTGCGCGTCACCTCGATCTACGAAGGCACCAGCGAGGTCCAGCGCATCGTCATCGCCAGGGAAGTGCTGAAGAGCTTCGCCTGAGAGGAAGTGGTTTATCCGTTCCATATCGTTAGTGGGAAAAAGGAGTAGAACATGCGACCCGTTTACGTTGTCTCCGGAGGCGTTTCCAAGTTCGCCAAGGCCCGCCCCGACAAGACCTTCCAGGCCCTGGTCAAGGAGGCCTATGACTACGCCCTGTCCGATCTCGGGATCGAGCACGAAAAGTTCGTCGAGCTGGTAGACGGCTCGGTGGCATCTTATTTCTCGGACCACTTCACCCGCCAGCTGATGGCCGGCATCATGGTCCAGGACTACCTGGGGCTGTGTCCCAAGCCCTCGCACCGGGTGGAAGGCGGCGGGGCGACCGGCGGGATCTGCTTCCAGGAGGGCTGGAAGAACGTCGCCTCCGGCTACATGGACATCTGCCTGGCCTTCGGCTTCGAGACGATGAGCCACGTCGAGACCTGGAAAGGCAACGAGTTCATCGCCCTGGCCTCGGACGTCTCGTTCGATTACCCGGTGGGCGGCTTCTACTCGGGCTACTACGCCATGATGGTCACCCGTCACATGGCCGAGTTCGGCACCACGGTCGAGCAACTGGCGGCCGTCTCGGTCAAGAATCACGCCAACGCCACCCACAATCCCTACGCCCAGAAGGCCCGCCGCCTGACGGTCCAGGACGTGCGCAATGCCCCCATGGTGGCCTGGCCGCTGACCCGTGAGGACATCTGTGTCATGTCCGACGGCGCGGCCTGCGTGATCTTCGCCTCCGAGGAAGGATTGGCGAAGCTCGAGAAGGCCTCCGGCAGACGCCTGCCGCGCGTGACCGTCGCCGGGATCGGGCGCGGCACGGACGCCATGCGCATGGCCGACCGCCCGCACCAGTCCTACGAGGATTTCTACAAATTCCATGCCTTGCCGGTCGAGGAAAGCGCCGAGGCGCGGGCCTACTACAAGAGCCTGTGGGACAAGGGCTTCCGCTACCCCGGCGTGCACTCCTTCCGGGCCGGGCGGTCCGCCTCCCAGCAGGCATACAGGAACGCCGGCATCCAGGACCCGCTCAAGGAGCTGGACTTCATCGAGCTGCATGACGCTTACACCTCCTCCGAGGTCCAGACCTACGAAGACATGGGCCTGTGCCGCTATGGCGAGGGCGGACCCTTTGCAGTCAACGGCAAGACCTTCATGCCCGGCGTGGACTACGGGCTGAAGCTCAAGGAAAAGCCGGAGTGCCCGGTCAACCCGTCCGGCGGGCTGATCGCCTGCGGGCACCCGGTCGGCGCGACCGGGCTGATGCAGGGCGTCTTCGCCCTCTGGCAGCTCCAGGGCACGATCAAGAAGCATTTCAAGGATGCCACGCTCCAGGTCCCGAACGCGGCCAAAGGCGCCATCCACTCGCACGCCGGGACGGGCACGTACGTGACCGTCAGCATCCTGGAAAAAGAGAAATAGAGGTGGTTCCATGGCAGAGAAAAAATTTCCCCAGCGCATCGAAGATAATCTACAGGGCACGATCGTTTACAACATCCCCTTCCCGACCGGCGACGACCTGTCCGGGCTGAAGGACATGTCCCCGATCGTGATCAAATACCCCTACTCGATCGACTACAACTTCTCATACGGGCAGGACTCGCCCTTCTTCGCCGCCCTGGCGAACGGTCGCTTCATCGTCAGCCGCGAGCCAAAGACCGGCTACACCTACGCCAACCCGCGCGGCCACGACATGTACACCGGCCGGGAGACCGAATGGGTCGAGATCCAGCCGGAAGGCAAGATCCACGCTTTCACGGTCTGCCACTTCGGCTCGGAGGCCTTCCTGCCCGAGACGCCCTTCATCCTGATCCTGGTCGAGTTCGAGGAGTGCGACACGCTCTTCCTTGGCCGCCTGGTGGGCGTCGACCCCGACGCCGCCAGCCTGGACTGGATCGGCAGGAAGGTCCGCGGCCGATTCCTGCGCAACGCCAAGCTCAAGCCGACCGACATTTATTTCAACCTGGCCGAATAAGATTCAACACGAAGGACACAAAGGACAGCCAGGACGATGGTTTCTTATTGTGATCTTTCCAGACTGGTTTCTTTCCCATCGTACACCTTTGTGCTCCTTCGTGTCCTTTGTGTTAAGGGCACTTTCCTATGCCTCCATCCAACCTCGGCAAACTGATCGGCTGGCGCGACCCGGACGAGAACCGGGCCTGGGTGCGCGAGCACAAAACCCGCGCCTTGGTCGACAAGCGCATGCCGCTGGCCGAGGCGGTCCGCCGCTTCGTCCCGGACGGCAGCTTGCTGGCCCTGGGCGGCTTCGGCCACATCCGCACGCCCATGGCGCTGATCTACGAGATCGTCCGCCAGCGCCGCCGGGACCTGACCGTCCTGGGCAAGACTGCTGTCCACGACATCGACATCCTGATCGGCGGCGGCTGCGTCTCCCAAGTGGAAGTGGCCTACGCATTCGGGCACGAGCTGCGCGGCCTGTCGCCGTGCGGACGGCGGGCGGTCGAGAGCGGACGGGTGAAAGTCATCGGCGAGTTGAGCAACGCGGCCTACCAGTGGCGCTTCCTGGCCGCCGCCATGGGCGTGCCCTTCATGCCGGTCCGCTCGATGCTCGGCACGGATACGCTCAGCCACAGCTCGGCCAAGGTCCTCGACGATCCCTGGTCCGGCAAGCCGGTCGCCCTGGTGCCGGCCTGCTACCCGGACGTCGCCCTGTTCCACGTCCATCGCTGCGATGAATACGGCAACGCCCAGATCGACGGCATCCGCATCGAGGACTTCGAGCTGGCCCGGGCCGCCCGGCGGGTGGTGGTCACGACCGAGGTGCTGGTCGAGCACGAGCGCATCCAGCGCCGGCCCTGGGACACGCTCATCCCCTTCTACCTGGTCGACGCGGTGGTCGAGGTGCCCTACGGCGCCCACCCGACCGAGATGCCGCTGGCCTATTCTTTCGACGAAGCAGCCATCGCCCACTGGCTGGAGCTCTCGCAGACGGACGCCGGGGTGCAGGACTATTTCGCCGAGTTTGTCTTCGGCGTCGCGGACTTCGCCGGTTACCTTAAGAAGATCGGCGGCCGGAAGCGCCTGGGCCAGTTGAAGAAGATCATGGACCTGGAGCCGGCGGATGAGTAAATCCCCGGCCTACACCCTGACCGAGCTGCTGGCTTGCGCGGCGGCCGGCCTGCTGGAGGACGGGCGCTCGGTCTTCGTCGGGACCGGTTTCCCGATCCTGGCGGCCATGCTGGCCCAGCGCACCCACGCTCCCGGCCTGCTGATCGTCTTCGAGGCCGGCGGGATCGGGCCGCAGGTGCCGGTCCTGCCGATCTCCGTCGGCGATGCCCGCACTTACTATCGGGCCTCGGCCGCATCCAGCATGCACGACGTCATGTCGGCCGCCCAGGCCGGCTACATCGACTACGGTTTCCTGGGCGGGGCGGCCATGGACCCCTACGGCAACGTCGACACGACCGTGATCGGCGACTGGGCCCACCCAACCGTCCGCCTGCCCGGCTCGGGCGGGGCCAACGACGTCGGCTCGTTCTGCTGGCGGACGATCTACGTGCTGCGCAAGCAATCCCCGCGCACCTTCGTCCCGAAGCTGGATTTCCTGACCACGCCCGGCTACCTGGATGGGCCGGGCGCGCGTGAGCGCGCCGGCCTGCCGGCGGACGGCGGCCCCTACCGGGTCATCACCCAGCTCGGCATCTACGGCTTCGACGAGGCTAGCAAACGCCTCAAGCTGCTCTCGCTCCATCCAGGCGCGACCGTCGCCCAGGTCCGGGAAGCCAGCGGCTTCGAGATCCTCATCCCGACGCGGGTCGAGGTCACCCCCGAGCCGACCGCCAGGCAGCTCAGGTTTCTGCGGGAGATCGACCCGCAGGGGTTGGTGATCGGGAAATGAGTTTTTTTATCATGGATCGATCGAACACTTTTATCCGTGTTTATCTTCGGCTGAAAACCGAAGGAGTTAGCCTATGGATTTCCAGTTGAGCGACGAGCACCAGCTGATCAAGCGGACCGTCCGGGAGTTCGCCGAGAAGGAAGTGGCGCCGCGGGCGGAAGCCATCGATGCCGAAGATAAGTTCCCGGCGGACCTCTTTCACCGCATGGCCGAGCTGGGCATCCTGGGCATTCCCTTCCCTGAAGCTTATGGGGGCGGAGGAGGGGACTATCTCAGCCTGCTGGTCGCCCTGGAGGAGGTCGCCCGGGCCTCCGGCAGCCTGGCGATCATCCTGGATGCCCACACCTCGCTGTGCAGCGAGCCGATCGCCCTGTTTGGGAACGAGGCCCAGAAGGAAAAGTACCTGGCCCCGCTGGCGCGCGGCGAGAAGATCGGCGCCTTCGGCCTGACCGAACCGGGGGCCGGCTCGGACGCCGGCGCCACCCGCACCGCCGCTGTCCGCAAGGGCCGGGACTGGGTGATCGACGGCCAGAAGGTTTTCATCACCAACGGCTCGGTGGCGGACGTAGTCGTCTTCACCGCCCGGACCGCGCCGGGCGCCGGGACGCACGGCATCTCGGCCTTCATCGTGGAAAAGGGAACGCCCGGCTTCACGACCGGGCGGGACGAGCACAAAATGGGGCTGCGCGGTTCGACCACCTCGCAGTTGTTCTTCGAGAACTGCCGCCTCCCGGCGGAAAACCTGCTTGGCAGGGAGAACGAAGGCTTCAAGCAGTTCTTGACCACCCTGGACGCCGGGCGGCTGGCGATCAGCGCCATGGCCGTCGGGCTGGCCCAGGGCGCCTTCGACCGGGCCGCCGCCTACGCCAGGGAGCGGGTCCAGTTCGGGCAGCCGATCGCCAAATTCGAGGCGGTCCAGTGGATGATCGCCGAGATGGCCACGGACATCGAAGCCGCCCGGCTGATGGTCCAGCGGGCGGCCTGGCTGAAGGGACAGGGAAAACCGTTCACCAAGGAAGCCGCCATGGCCAAGCTGGTCGCCACGGAGGCCTCCGAGCGGGTTTGCTACAAGGCCATCCAGATCCACGGCGGGAACGGCTACATCCGGGACTACGCCGTCGAGCGGATGTACCGCGACCAGCGCCTGTGCGCCATTGGCGAAGGGACCAACGAGATCCAGCGCCTGGTCATCGCCCGCAAGGTGCTGAACCCGTGATCAGCCTGCAGCCGGAGTCTTGACCGGTTGGGCGGCCGCGTAAGCCTGTTCCAGCCAGTCGTAGATTTCCGCGTCGAGCTGGCCGGGGTCGGTGACGCGGGCGCGGTGGGTAACCATGGCATTCCAGCTCCCGGCCTCGGCGAAGCGGGCGGTGGCCTTCCGGCTCTTGAGTTTGATGCCGAGGTCCATGCGGTCCGCCGTGAATGCGAGGATGGCGAACTTCTTGCCCTTGCGCAGCAGACTGATGTAGGTATCGGTGGGGGAGACGCTCACGTCCGGGCCGAAGGCCTTGACCTTTGCCAGCAGGGCTTCGTAGGGCGCCTGCCAGCGGGCCCGCCCGCCCGTAAAGAAGGTCGCCACCTTCTCGCCCGTCGTCGTCTTGGGCCGGCCGGCGGACTGGATCAGCATGACGATCGCCATGGCGTGCCCGCGGCCCAGGCCATACTCCTCTTTCAGCCAATCCACGATCTGGTCGGTCTTGACGCCGGGCTCGAGCAGGCCCTTCTTTTCGGCCAGGACTCGAAAATCCTCAGGGGTCTTGCCGGTCTGGGTGTATATATTGTCGAGATAAGCTTTTAATGTCATCGTACCTCCGAAATGGCCCGATCGGGAACCATCAGGACTTTTTCAGCGGATGATAGACCAGGATCAGGATGCCTGCGCCAACCGGCCTGGACTCGACCAGCTCCAGGGCCGTCGGATCGCTCGTCCCTTCGAACAGGCGCTTCCCGGCTCCCAGGATGACCGGGTAGACCATCAAGCGATATTCGTCGACCAGGCCGTGTTGCGCCAGGGTCTGGGCGAGCCGGCCGCTTCCGGCGACCAGGATGTCCCCGCCC
>DATJPX010000057.1:0-4431 GCA_035506155.1 Anaerolineales bacterium | reverse complement strand
ATCGAGGTGTTTGCCGAAAAACTTGGTGACCCGCTGCCAGGCGTCCTTGGCGGCCTCCGGCTTGTAGACGCTCGGGTCGCTATCCCTGAAGAAGGCGTGCCCGGAATCCGGGTAGACGATCACCTCGTGGTGGACGCCGATCTTGCCGAGCAATTGGTCGAACTGTTCGACCGTCCCGGCTGGGATGGAGACGTCCTTGTCGCCGAACAGGCCCAGTACCGGACTCTTGAGGGTCCCGAACTGGTCGAAAAGCTGCTGCATCCCGCCGCCGTAGAAGGTGCAGATGGCGTTAAGCGGTCGGCGGATGCCAAGCGCCAGCGACATGCGCCCGCCGAAGCAAAAGCCGACGCTGCCGACCTTGCCGGTGCAGTCCGAGTATTTTTTCAGTGCGTCGAAGACCTTTTCCAGGTCGGCGGGAGCGTTTGGGGCATATTTCTGGACCAGGGCTGCAGCGGTTTGCCCGTCGCCCAGCTTGGCCAACTCGCCGTGGTAGAGATCGGGAGCAAAAGCCAGGTAACCGACGCTGGCGAATCGATCCGCAATGGATTTTGTCTGCGGGTCGAGGCCCCACCACTCCTGAATGACGATCAGGGCCGGCCAGGGTCCCTTGCCGGCAGGCTTGGCCAGATATCCGGGGATGGTACCGATTTCGAAATCTTTACCCATACCGCCTCTTAGTCTCTATTAAGATAAATATGATAGTATTAATTGTAGATATTAACCCAGCACGAACCGATCTGTCAAGCATCAAAAAGGAGGACTCTATGGCTCTCATCCAACGGATCATTCATGACTTGTTCTATGTTCATCCCCCTCACACCCTTTTCGTTCATTTCCCGATCGCCCTCCTGAGCGCGGCCTTGTTCTTCATCCTGCTGGCGCTTTGGAGGAAGAGTGACCTGCTTGAGCAGATCGCCTTTGCCAACCTTTCGCTGGGAGCGGTTAGCACTCTCGTGGCGGGGATTTTTGGCGTACACGATAACATCGTTTTCTACCATGGACGGGCAGCCAACCATGTTGCGAAGATCGTCCTGGGGATCGTGCTGTTCATTATTACCACGGTCACCGCCTTGATCCGCTGGCGCAATCCTAAGCTCTTCCACAGCCACGGCAAAGCCATCTACGTGACCTCGTACGTGGTCAGTTTCCTCATCGTCTCGGTATTGGGCTTCCTGGGCGGTGTGATCGTCTACGGGTTCTGAGTTCCCCCATGCCGGTCGGCCTGGGTCTGCTGGTAGGAAAAATGAGTCTCCGAAATTTTATCCACAAGACCCTGGCTGGTTTGCTCGCGCTTGGATTTGTCCTGACTGCATGCGGCGGGACCCCGCCATCCACTCTCTCGTTCACCCGGCTTGCCCTGGATCCCAGCCTGGGTCCGGCGAATGCCAAGGTGACCATCGTCGAGTACGGTGATTTTGGCTGCACCACCTGCCTGGGTTGGGAACGGGCTGGCGTCCGCCAGCAGATTCTGGCAAAATACGGCGACCAGGTGCGCTTCGTCTGGCGGGATTATCCGATCATCACCGCCCAATCCCCGAAGGCTGCCGAAGCCGGCCAATGCGCCTCCGACCAGGGCAAGTTCTGGGAATATCACGACCTGCTTTACCAGAAGGCCCCGGCCCTAAGCGTTTCGGACCTCAAGGCCTACGCGGCCGGGCTTGGCCTGGACGCAGCCCGCTTCGACGACTGCCTGGATTCCGGCCAGGATGCTCCGAAAGTGAACCAGAGCTGGCAGGAAGCCAAAGCCCTGGGCTTTGTCGGAACGCCGGCCTTCGTGATCAACGGGGAAAAACTGGCCGGACCTGGCGACCTGGCTACCTTTTCAAGGATCATCGATCCGCTCCTGGCCGCAGGCGGCTGAGCTGACAGGGATGCGAAAAACAAACGGCGCTCCAGAAGATGGAGCGCCGTTCCGGTTGTCACCCGGCCGGGGTGGGTGTCTCTGTCGGGGAGAACCCGGGCGAGGATTGGCCGAAATAGTTGTTCCCGGACCCAATTCCGCACACTCCCACCTCGCCCTGGACCACGCAGCTCTCCAGACTCCCGCTCGCCAGCAGGTCGATCAGGCTGGGCAGGTCGTCGGGAGTGTCGGTCAGGAGCACGAGGATGTTCCGGCTGGCCGAATGCTGGTAGAGCAGCAGGCCGACGCCGGAGCGGTCGACCGTCCCGAAGTTGGGAATGACGATCGTGGTGGGATCATCGAAGTTCAATCCGAACGAATCGATATATGGCAGAAGGTCCGGGCTGGCGGCAACATCACCCTGGAGGGTTCCGATGACAAGCAAGTCGCCGGTCGCCGGCGGGGTATCCTTCACCAGCAGGGAGGTGTTGGTGACGCGCAGGGCGGTCTGCAGGTTTGCGAAAGGTCCGAGCACATCCGCGGTCATGCGCATCCCGCCGGTCGGGACGACGTAGACGGTCTGGTCGAAGACGTAGGGGAAATTGGCGACGCTGTGTGTGCGCGTCCCGCCTAGGGCAAAATCGGCGATGTGATCGATGAGGACGGCGTTGTCGGCCACGCTGTCGTATGGCGGGACCAGGAAAGTGAAATCGCCCATGGCCAGTACGCCTCCGTCGGCGCTCAGGGCGGCAGCGGCCATGCCCGCCCCGGCCGAATCGGTCTGCGAGGAGTAGGTGTTGGCATCCCCGATCAGCAAAGGCGTCCCGTCGACGGTGTCGATCGAATGGACGCCATAGAGGGCCACCTGGCCCAATCCGTTCGTCAGGGCATTCGAGCCGAATTTCCCGAACAGGATGTTGCGGAAATTGCCCTCGTTTTTGACCAGGTTATAAAGGTAGTCGTTGCGGACACTTAAGCCGAACGGGGCCAGCAGGTCGTTGGCCGTGTCCACATCCGGCTGGCTGGAGGGCATCCCGGTGAAATAATCCGTCGAGATCAGCCCATGGGTCGGGTCGGTGAAGACGATCAGGCGGCCTCCGCCGGCCACGAAACTACGCACGGCGTTGATCTCGTCCGTCGAAAAACTGAGGGTCGGGGAAAAGACGAGGTATGTGCTGGCATATTTGAGCCGGACGGCCAGGGACGGATCCCCGCTGGCGACCTCCACCCGGGCGCCGCGGCGGGTCAGGGCGGAGAAGAGCGAATCGACCTGGTCGGGGGCGAACTGGTTGTTGTGCAGCTCATCCACCACGACGACCTTGCCCTCGGCCAGTTTGACCGGTTCGGTCGCGGCCGTCGAGAGGGGAGGCTGGGGGATGGTATTGGCGGCGTAATCGGGCGCCTTGATCCTGGGTTGGGAGGAAAACCACTGGTAGAACCACAGCCCGCGGACGAGGACGGGCAGGACGAGCAATGCCAGGGCGATCCAATAGCGATAACGTTTGATGGGTTGCATGGTCGCCTCCTTATTTCCCTAATGGGGCCGGCGGGACGTAAAGCAGGAAAATCCCGGGCTTGTTCGGGTACGGCAGGGTCATCCCCTCCGGGCTCTGGTAGAAAAAGCCGGAGGCGGCCGAAACGATGTTGGCGCGCAGCCCCAGGTCGACGGCCTGGAAATGGCTGACGTGGACCAGGTGGGCCGCTTTTTCGATGGCGTCGGTCTGCGAGCCGAGCTGGTCGACCAGACCGAGGCGGGCGGCCTCGGCTCCGGGCCAGATGCGTCCGGTCAGGATCACGTCCGGGCCGACCTTCAGCCGGCTGCCGCGCCCGAGCAGGACGGCCTGGTAGAAACCCTGCTTGATCATCTCCATCTCGCGCAGGAAGGAATCCTGGGATTCGCCCCACATCTTATACGGACCGGTGGAGACGATGCCGTCGAAGATGGTCGGAGTGCTGGGCAGGTTGCCGATCACGCCGATGTTGCCGACATCGGAAGTCGGATCGGCGATGATGTAATCGGTGCCCGCCGAGAGATAATAGGCGCCGCTGGCAGCCATCGCACCGACCGAGGTCACCACCGGCTTGGTGCGTCGCAACAAGAGCAATTCCTGGTAGACGGATTCGGTATCCGCGACCGTCCCGCCGGGGCTATCGACGATCAGCACCACGGCGCGCACTTCCGGATGCTGGCGGGCGTAGTCGATCTGGGCGATCAAGCTGCGGGCCGAATCCACATCGATGGCGGTATCGAGATAGATCAGGCCGATCACCGGGCGAGGGATGGAAAGGGAAATCAAAAGTCCGGCCAGCAGCGGAAGTATGATCCAGACTAGGACCGTGCGGACGGGTTTCCACTCGATTTGCCAATTGCCGATTTTCACGATTTCCTCCTTGATATTATTCGGACAAGTACACGTTGAATTGAGAATAGTGCAATCGCAGACTTTTGTCAATCAATCTGAGGGTCAGACATTGTCAGGATATTCGAGACGGAGAGACGAGCAATATCGAAAGACCCGGAGACACGCGGAATCCGATGCCCGATCTGTTCGGGAAATCGGTTTTCCCGCCCGTCACCCGCCCGTCAGCCG
>DATJPX010000056.1:0-6602 GCA_035506155.1 Anaerolineales bacterium | reverse complement strand
AAGATGTCGGTCGTGCCGGAGCCATCCGAGCGGTGGACGGTGGTGATCTTGGCGGCCGGCATGTAGTCCTTCAAACCAGGATTGAGGGCCAGGATTTCAGGATCGTTCCACATCGTGACCTTGCCGTTATATATGTCCACCAGGGTCTGGCGGTCGAGGATGAGCTTCGGCAGGGTGATGGCGGTCTGACCGGCCGCAGGGGTCGGCACAGGCTTGAAGGTGATGTTGTAGGCCAGGACGACTGCACCGGCGACCATCGGATACATCTGCAGGTCCTTGCCATCGGTGTAGTTCTGGTCGCTCAGGACCGAGTCGGACCCGGCGAAATCAACAGTGTTCTGGATGATGGCGGTCTTACCGGCGCCCGAGCCGATGCCGTTGTAGTTGATGGCTACGGCGGGATCAACATACTGGAACGCATAGGTCCACTGCGAATAGAGCGGCAGCGGGAAGGTGGCGCCGCCCGCAGTGATCTGGACGGAGCCGGCCGGCAGCGGCGTGGCAGCGGAAGGGCCAGGCGTGGAGGTGATTTCCACGATCTGGGTCTGGACGACCGTCTGGGGAGTGGCTGCAGTGCCGCAGGCGCTCAGGACGAGCACGGCGGCCAGCAGGATGAACATGGAAACATAAAGATTTTTGCGCATTTCTATTCTCCTTGGATGTTTTTGATGAGGAAATCTTATCAGCCGATGTTTAAGGCTGGAAAAACGCTTGTTTAACGTTTGGTTAAAGTTACGGCTTTGGGATGTGAAATACCGGCAGGTGGAAGAAGTGCCTCTTCGATGGCTCCTGCCATTGCCAGGAGGAAAGATCGGTCAGGATATGATAGGCGGTCAGATCCAGTTGCAGCGGGGTGACCGAGATGAAGCCCTCCGCCAGGGCGCCGATGTCGGTGCCGCGTTCCGCCACCCCGGTGGGGGCATCCCCGCCGATCCAATAGTACGGGCGGCCGCGCGGGTCGATCCGTTCGTCGAGGCGGCTATGGTAGACGCGCAACCCCTGGCGGGTCAGGCGGAATCCCTGGATCTGCTCCTCCCGCAGGTAAGGCACGTTCACGTTCAGCAGGATTTCCGGCGGCAGGCCGTTCTCGATCACGTGCTGGACGACCAGCCGGGCGGCCCGCGCCGCCGGGTCGAAGTCGACCTCGCCCAGGAGCCCTGCCGGAACTTCCAGGGACACGGCGATGCCGGGCAGGCCGGCAATCCCGGCTTCCATGGCGGCGGTGACCGTGCCCGAGTAGGTCACGTCGTGCCCAAGGTTGGCTCCGACGTTGATCCCGGAGACTACCAGGTCGATGGGTTCTCTGATAAATCCCAGGGTGGCCAGGGCCACGCAGTCCGAGGGGGCGCCGTCGCTGGCAAATGCCTGGGTCCCATCGGCCAGGCGCACTTCCTGGACGCGCAGGGCCCGGTCGAGGGTCTTGACGTGTCCTCCGCCCGACCAGTTGTGGTCGGGGGCCAGCACGCTGACCTTCCCCAGCCGGCGCATTTCCTTGACCAGGGCAAACAGCCCTGGGGCGGCTACCCCGTCGTCATTGGTGACAAGGATATGCTTTTCCATTCGAATTGCCTGCGCCATTCCTACCGCAAGCTCTTGCGCCGTTTTTGGGCAATGTCCACGCCGAAGACGACCAGGGTGGCAGTGATAAGAATCCAGAACAAGACAATTGAAATCATGGTTCCTCCAAATCGATGACCGGCGAACTATCCTTATGCATGAAAAAAGAATACCATGCCGGTTTTATTGGACTGAGAAGGGCAGGTTATGGGATTGTTATGATTTGTTTAACGAGAAGAGGGCTTAAATAAAAAATCGGCCGGGTTTTCCCGGCCGATGGATGGGCGTTGGATTAGATCTTTGTTTTATTCCGGCGTGGATGGGTATGCGCCCGCCTTTTCTGGCGGGTGTCGATGACAAAAACGACTAGCATGGCGATCGTCAGACCGATGAAAGACCCGTATTCCATAGCCGTTCCTTTCTCCGATGAGTCAACAATACCATAGGGTGTCTGACAATAGCATAAAGGTTACCTTACATATTCGTAAGCCGCGGTTGAGGAATTCCGGAAGGGGGAGGAGACAGCAGGTCAGGCGGGCCGGTTGACCGGGATCGTGAAATAAAACGTGCTGCCCCGGCCTTCGATGCTCTCCGCCCAGATCCGCCCGCCGTGCGCCTCGACCAGGTGACGCGAGATGGACAGCCCCAGGCCCGTCCCGCCGCCGGAGCGGGCCCGGTCGGCCTTGTAGAAGCGCTCGAAGATGCGCTCCAGGTCGTCGGCGGGGATGCCGGCACCGGTGTCTCGCACGGAAAAGCAGACGAAGCTCCCCTCCTGTCGGGCGGAGAGGCTCACCTCGCCCCCCGGACGGGTGAACTTGACCGCGTTGTGGATGAGGTTGACCAGCACCTGTTCCAGCCTGGGCAGGTCCGCCCGGACCTCCGACAGGTCGACGGTCGGCTCGACCTGCAGGGTCAGCCCGGCCCGCTCGGCTTGGGCGCGCATCCGGTCGGCGGCCGAAAGCAGCAGGTTTCCCGCCGGGACGGCCTTCAATTCCAGCGGCACCTGCCCCGATTCGATCCGCGAAAGCTCGAGCAGTTCCGTTGCCATCTGGGTCAGGGCGTCGACCTCGGTCTCGATACGGCCGAGGAAGCGCCGGGCGGCTTTCGGGTCCTCCAGGGCGCCGTCCCGCAGGGTTTCGGTCAGGGCTTTCAACGAGGCCAGCGGGGTGCGCAGCTCGTGGGAAACGTTCGAGATGAAGTCCCGGCGGACCGTCTCCAGCCGGCGGACGCGGGTCAGGTCCTGGACGAGCAGCAGGCTGCCGCCGGTCTCCCGGTCGGGCAGGACGACCAACTGCAGGAACTGGCGGCGGGCCGGGCGCTCGGCCGACTCGGTCTGCAGCTCGCCGGTTTGCTGGCAGCGCTGCCAGGCTTCGACCAACTGATGCTGGCGGAGCACTTCCGCCACCGTCCGGCCGACCGGTTGCTCGCTCTCGAAAAGCCGCCCTGCCGCCGGGTTGGCGAACTGGACGTGGCCGGCAGAATCGGCGATCAATACGCCGTCCGTCATCTGTTCCAGGACGGCGGCCAGGCGGGCGCGCTCGGCGTCCACCACCGTGGTGCGCACCCGCAGGGTCAGGGCCAGGGTCTTGACGTTGTTGGATAACTCCTCGAGGCCTGCCAGGTCCTCGGGAAGCTCGGAGACGGATTTCTCCCCGCCGGCGATGACCTGCAACAGGTCGGCGTATTTTTTGATCGTTCTGCGCTGGCCGGCATATTTCCAGGCGATCGTCAACAGGAGGATGGCCAGCAGGCCGGCCAGGATGGGGAGGAACCAGTTCATGCTTTTTGCTGGAGGAAAGCGTAGGAGAAACGGACCGAGACGAGCGCCAGCCCCCACCCGAAAGCCAGCAAAGCCAGCCCGCCAATGACGATCAGACCGGCGACCATCCCCGGGGTGACCTCGAAACCCAGCCCGAGCAGGCCCTTCAAGTCGGAGGCGGTGGACGGGCTCAACAATGCCAGGAGTGCGGAGGCGGCGCAGACGGCAGCCAGGATGGCAGTCGTGAACCAGGCTGTCCGCCTGGCGGCTTTCCGTGCCTGGGGCCAGTCGGCTCCCCGGGTGGCCAATTTTGCCCCGACGACGAATCCAGCCGGGACGGCCAGGAGGGCGTTGAAAACCGGGACGCCCATGAACATGCCAAAGACGCCGATCGTGTAGAAAAGGAAAACCGCCGCCCAGAATGTGGTCCCCAACTGACTGGCGCGCGGAAGCAGTTTCTTGAGCAGGAAAGGGTCGACGAGAATGCCGAGCAACAGACCGGAGAGGGCTGCTGGCGGGATCCATTTTTCCGGGAGCAGGGCGTAGGCGCCCCACCAGAAAAGCAACAGGCCGGCGAGCGGCGCCGGCGGAGCCAGGATCAATCCAAATGCGAGGCGTTCGAGTTTGGCTATCATGCCGGCATTTTCAGGGGAGAAAGCTGTCAGGGCCTCTCGTTTTCTCTCGACTAGCCTTCGAAGCGGTACCCGCCGCCGCGCACGGTGACGATCCGGGCGGGGGAGGCAGCATCCTTCTCGATCTTCTGGCGCAGCCAGCGCACGTGGACGTCCACGGTGCGGCTGTCGCCGATGTAGTCCCAGCCCCAGACGCGCTCCAGGATGAATTCACGGGAGAGCATCTGACCCTTGTGCTGGGCGAAGAAGAGCAGCAGGTCGTATTCCTGCGGCTTGAGCGCCAGCACCTGCCCGCCCAGGGTCACCTCGCGGCGGGTCAGGTTGAGCTCCAGGTTGTCGAATGCCAGGACTTCCTGCGGTGTGTTCGCTTCGGGGGCCTTGATCCGGGCCATTTCCTCCCGCAGCATGCCCGTCCGGCGCAACTGGGCCTTGACCCGCGCCAGCAGCTCGCGCATCGAGAAGGGTTTGGTCAGGTAATCGTCCGCGCCCACCTCCAGGCCGACTACCCGGTCGATCTCGTCGTCCCGGGCGGTCAGCATCAGGATCGGGACGGTCATTTCCTTGCGCAGGATCTTGCAGACCTCGAAGCCATCCAGCTCGGGGAGCATGATGTCGAGGACGATCAGGTCCGGGACGAGGCGCCGGGCAGACTCGAGGGCGGCGCGGCCATCGCCGGCCGCTTCCACCTTATAGCCCTGTTTTTCCAGGTTGTAGACCAGGGTTTCCTGCAGGGAGGGTTCGTCTTCGACGACCAGAATCGTTTCCGCCATGGGTTTATCTTATCACAATCGGCCCCGTTACGGTTTGGTGGGGTTGTTGATCGCGGGCCCTCTCAAGCGACACACTACCCCGCCGGTCGATCCGCGGGGTAATGCGCTCGGGAGAAGAGCTGAAGACATTTGGAATGGCCATTCCCCTTGCTCGGCCATTCCGTCCTGCTTCGGCGACGATCAGGAAATGCCGGCCGCGACCGGCTGGTGAACGCCGGAGTGAATGGGCTGGACCGTGGCGCCGTACTCGTGGAGGAGTTTGGCGACCAGCGAGTTCTTCGGCAGGATCAACTGTTGGGTCTGTTGACTGGCCGGACGCTGCAAGGTGACGAGGTAGATAAAACCGTGCTGATCCCAGGAGGGCGCCAGCTCGGCTTTCGTGACCTTCCAGCCTTCGTCCAACGCGGAAAGCAGGAGCATATAGCTGTTGGGAAGGTAGGCGGCGCAGCGCGGTTCCTGGAAGGTGTTCCAGACGGTCTCCATTTTCGAAATTGTTGTGGTTACCATTGGTTTGTCCTTTCTCTAATTCCGTCTTGCTTCACCCTCAGGATACCCCCGTTCGTTTGTCGTTTCTTTAACGGCCAGTTAAAGTTGTGTAAAGGCCGGGCAGCGCATGCGACAACTGGCTTGAGGAGAGAACAAAAAAGAGCAGGAATGGCAACCTGCTCGCTGTGGTCCCTGGGAATTCCAGCCCGGATCGGGCAGCCTACCCGAAACGGCCTTCGACGTAATCCTCGGTGCGTTTGACTTTCGGCTGGGTGAAGAGCTCCTTCCCTTCGGCCGCCTCGATCAACTCCCCTTGCAGGAAGAAAGCTCCGTAATCGGCGATCCGGGCCGCCTGCTGGACCGAGTGGGGAACGATCACCACCGTATAGTCTTTCTTCAGCTCCTGCAGGGCTGTTTCCACTTTGCCGGTCGAGATCGGGTCCAGGCCCGAGGTGGGCTCATCGAGCAGGATCACTTCCGGCTGGTTGGCCAGGACGCGCGCCAGACACAAGCGCTGTTGCTGTCCCCCGGAAAGGGCGATGGCTGGATCGTCCAACCGTTCCCTGACCTCCTCCCAGAGGGCGGCGTGCTTCAGGCCGCGTTCCACCGCATCCTCCAGCCGGGACTTGCGCTTCTCGCCGGCCAGCTCGAGGCCGTAGGTCATGTTTTCGCGGATGCTCATCGGCAGGACCACCGGGCGGGCGAAAACCATCCCCACCCGCCGGCGCAGGGCGATCACATCCACCTTCGGGTCGAGCACGTTCTCTCCATCCAGGAGGATCCTGCCGGTCAGCGACTTGACGTCGATGATATCGTTCAAGCGGTTCACGCAACGCAGCAGCGAGGATTTCCCGCCGCCGGCTGGGCCGAACAAGACCGTGATTGCATTGGCCGGGATGGAAAGGTTGATGTCCTTGAGGGACTGCGGCCCGGTGGGATACTGAAGGTTCAAATCCTGGATGACGATCTTATCCATGCTTCACCACTGCCTCTTGGCCCGGGCGCGCGAGCGGATGACCGTCGCGGCGATGTTCATGCCCAGCACGAAGACGATCAGCACGAGGGCCGTCCCGTACTGGATCTGGATCGGCATACCCGGCACCTGGGTGGAGATGACGAACAGGTGATAGGGCAGGGCCATGGTGGCGTCCAGGGGCGAGTTGGGCAGGTGCGGCAGGAAGAAGGCTGCGCCGGTGAACAGGATCGGGGCGGTCTCCCCGGCGGCCCGCTCCAGGCCCAGGATCACCCCGGTGATGATGCCGGGCAGCGCCTGCGGCAGGACGATCTTGCGGATGGTCTGCCAGCGCGTCCCTCCCAGGGAGATACTGACGGTCCGGAAGGACTGCGGAACGGCCCGCAGGGCCTCCTCGGCCGCGCTGATGATGACCGGCAGGGTCA
>DATJPX010000055.1:0-14900 GCA_035506155.1 Anaerolineales bacterium | reverse complement strand
ATATCCTGGTTGCCGGTCCGCTCTGGGCGGGGCTCAAGGAATCCAGCCGGGCCGCCCTGGCCGCCTACCACCAGTCCTACCCGCTGCGGCGCGGCATGCCGCGCGAAGAGCTAAAGAGCCGGCTGAAACTGCCTCCCCGCCTGTTCGGCCTGGTTGTTACCCGGCTGGCTGCCGAAGGCGTTCTAACGGAAAGCCAAAAGTCGATTGCCCTGCCCGGGCACATCGTCCACTTCTCTCCCTTCCAACAGGTCAAGATAGACAAACTAATGGCCCGGTTCGCCGCCGCGCCCTACGCCCCTCCGTCGATCAAGGAATGCCAGGCGGAAGTGGGCGAGGATGTCCTCGCCACCCTCCTGGAGATCGGCGACCTCGTAGCCGTCTCCGCCGAGGTCGTTTTCCGGAAGACCGACTACGAAAAGATGGTCGAGGAGATTCGGCAGGCGATCCGGCAGCGCGGACAGGTCAGCCTGGCCGAGGTGCGCGACTTACTCAATACGAGCCGTCGTTACGTCCAGGCCCTGCTCGAGCACCTGGACGCGGCCGGGATCACGGTCCGCCAGGGGGATGTCCGCCGGCTGAAGGCGTAAACAGAGGAAGATGCGATTGCCTGTTCCAGGCGTCAGTAGTACAATTGTTCTATTATCCTGGACGGATCACCATGCATATCCGCATTCGAGGCGCGCACGAACATAACCTGCAAGGGGTGGACGTCGACTTCGCCGACGGCCTGACGGTCGTCACGGGCGTTTCGGGTTCCGGGAAGACTTCGCTGGTTTTCGACACCCTCTATCACGAAGCCCGCCGGCGTTTCCTGGAAGTCTTCGAGCTTGGCTCCCCCAAAGGGCGCTTATCCCCCGCTAGCGTGGATGCCATCACCGGCCTGGGACCCGCCGTTGCGGTCGGGCAGAACCTGCTCAACCGCAACCCCGCCTCCACCCTGGCGACTGCCGCAGGCTTGCATCCCTTCCTGCGTCTGCTCTATGCCCACTTCGGGGAACGCGCCTGCCCGCGCTGCGGGGTGACCCTGTCGGTCTACAGTGAAGACGAGATCATCGCCCGCCTGGCGGACCTGGCCAGGGGTGGGCCGGTCGACGTCTCGATACCCCTGCTGCGTGGCATCCCCGGGAGCCATGCCACCCTGCTGTCGGCCCTGGCGGAACGGTTCGGCAGCGAGCGGGTTCGGGTGGATGGCAAAACCTGGCAGGGCCGGAAGCTGGTTGCCTCCCGCCCCCACGATCTCGACATCCATCTCGGCGAAGCAAACCCGCAAACCGGGCTGCCCGGCCTGCGCCGACTCGTCCGACAAGCCGCCGGGCTGGGGTCCCAGTCCATCATCGTCCAATCCGATTCTGTCACCCAGATTCTGGCGCGCTCCCCGGTCTGTCCAACCTGTGGGATGTGGTTCGGCGAGCTGCGTCCGGTGGATTTTCACCGCGCCTGCCCGCATTGCCACGGCGCGGGCTGTGGGCAGTGCGCCGGGACCGGCCTGCCTCCCCAGGCCGCAGCGGTGCGGTGGTCGGGGCTGCGCTTTCCCGAGCTGCTCCGGTTGTCCGTTGAGGAGGCCCTGCCGCGCTTCTCGAACCCTGAAGCTTTGGCAACCCCCCGCCTGCGGACTGAGATCGTCCGGCGACTGGAGGCCCTGCAACGCGTCGGCCTGGGTTACGTCGGGCTGGACCGGGCTTCGCCATCGCTCTCGCGCGGCGAGGCCCAGCGCGTCCGCCTGGCGCTGACCCTGATCAGCCGGTTGGAAGACATGCTCCACGTGCTGGACGAGCCAACCGTCGGCCAGCACCCCAGCGACGTGGCGCGCCTGCTGCCGGTCTTTCGCGAGCTGGCCGGGCCGGTGGTCTTCGTCGAGCATGAGCGCCTGGCGGCAGCCGGCGCCGACCATGTCATCGACCTGGGACCCGGGGCGGGCGGGCAGGGCGGGCGGATCGTCTTCTCGGGGACGCCGCAGGAGCTCTGGCGGGCCAATACGCCCAGCGGGCGCGCCTTCAGCCTGCGCACGCGCCCGCCGGTCCCCGGGCGGCTTCCTCCTCCGGACCAGTTCCTTACTGTCCGAGGCGCAGCCCTGCGCACGCTGCAAAATCTGGACGTGCCCATCCCGCTCCACCGCCTGACGGTCGTCACCGGCGTATCCGGATCCGGAAAGAGCACCCTGGTCGAGGACGTGCTGGTTGCGTCCCTCGAGAAAAGGAAGCCGGTCGGCTGTCGGGAAATCGAAGGTCCCGCCCTGAAGCCGGTCATCGTCGACCAATCCCCGATCGGGCGCAACCCTCGCTCCAACCCGGCCACCTACACCAAGCTGGCCGACGCCATCCGCGACCTGTATGCCTCGGTCACCGGCCTGTCGCCGTCGCACTTTTCGTTCAACCGGCCCGAAGGCGCCTGCCCGGCCTGCAGCGGATTGGGCGCAGTGGAAGTGGCCATGCGGTATTTGCCGTCCGTTTGGATCCCATGCGAGGAGTGTGATGGACAGCGCTTCACCGACGAGGTCCTGGCGGCGGCGATCCCGTTCGACGATTCACGCCCCGCGCTGTCGGTGGCGGATTTTTACCGCCTGTCGATCGGCGAAGTGAAGGATTTCTTCGTCCGCGACACCCGCCTCCCGCCCGCCAAGCGCCAGACGGCCCTGCACATCCTGGAGGCGCTCTGCGATGTCGGCTTGGGCTACCTGCCGCTCGGGCAGCCCTCCCCCAGCCTTTCGGGCGGGGAGACCCAGCGCGTCAAGCTGGCCCGCTCCTTGGGGAAGAAGTCGCTGAGCCGCGAACTGCTGGTGCTGGACGAGCCTTCCACCGGGCTGCACCCTCAGGACCTGGCCGGCCTGATCCTGGCGCTCGAGCGGCTGGTCCGCGCCGGCGCCACGCTTGTGGTGGTGGAACACAACACCGACCTGATGCGGGCGGCCGATTGGATCGTCGACCTGGGGCCGGGGGCGGGGCCGCGCGGCGGACGGCTGCTCTACGCCGGCCCATCCGACGGCATTCTGGATATTCCCGAATCTCTCACCGCCCAGGCGCTGCGCTCCGAGGAGGGACTGGTCCCCAAGCCGCTGGCCGCATTAAAGAAACGGACGGGCGGCGACAGGGAAGGCATCACCATCCGCGGCGCGCATCTCCACAACCTGAAGGATGTCAGCGTCGAGATTCCCAAGGGCAGGCTGACTGTCGTCACCGGGCTGTCCGGCTCGGGAAAGTCCAGCCTGGTCCATGACGTGCTCGAAGCCGAAGCGCGCCGGCGCTTCCTCGAAACGCTCAGCCTGTACGAGCGCCAGGGAGTCCGGGAAGGGCCCGAGGCGGATGTCGATGCGGTGAGCGGCCTGGGTGTGGCCCTGACGATCGGCACGGAACGCCTGGTCTTCTCCCGGCGCGCCACGGTCGGAACGGCGACCGAGATCGGTCATTCGCTGGCTGCCCTTCTGGCAACCATCGGCCAGCGCACCTGCCTCGAATGCGGAGCACGGATGGAGCGCGGCCGCGAGTGGGTTTGCCCGGCTTGCGGGTCGCATGCCCCTCTGGCAGCCCCGCGCCACTTCACCTCGTCCACCTATTCAGCCGCCTGTCTCAAGTGCAACGGCATTGGCACCCTGCAGGTCCCCAACCCGGACAAGCTGATCGTCCATCCCGAGCTGCCCCTGACCGCCGGGGCCATGTACTCGCCGGGCTTCTTCCCGAACGGTTACCTTGGCAAGCCCTACAACGGCGGATATTACCTGGTCCAGGCGCTGGCAGAGCGCTACGGGTTCGATCCTCAGGCCACGCCGTGGAACCAGATATCCGCGGAGGCTCAGCAGGCTTTCCTTTTCGGCTCGCAGGAAGAGCTGACGGTCCATTATGAGAGCCGCAAAGGCCGCGGCCGCACGTACCAGGCAAAATTCCCCGGATTCTACGGCTTCATCCGGGATTGGGACGTAGGCGGAACCTATTCCAACACGCGACCCTGCCCCGCCTGCGGCGGGAAGCGCCTGCGCCCCGAGTACCTGGCTGTGACGCTGGACGGACAGAATGTGCATGCCCTGTCGCAGATGACCCTGGCGGAATTGTCCGGGCGGATGGTGGGCATTGAGACGGACCGGGCCGAGGCGATTCCTCCCCTGCGCAGCCTGCGTCAACGACTGCAATTCCTCGTCCAGGTCGGCCTGGGCTACCTGAACCTCGACCGCCTGGCCGGGACGCTCTCTGCCGGGGAGGCCCAGCGTATTCGCCTGGCAAGCCTGTTGGGCAGCGGGCTGACCTCCCTGACCCTTCTGCTCGACGAGCCGACCCGCGGCCTGCATCCCTCCGAGGTGGAGGCTCTCCTGGAGGCCCTGCGGGCGCTGCGCGACGCCGGCAACACTGTCATCGTGGTGGAGCACGATCCGCAGGTCATGCTGGTTGCCGACCACCTGATCGACATGGGGCCGGGAGCCGGTCAGTTCGGCGGGCAGGTCGTCGCCCAGGGTGCGCCGGAGCAGGTCGCCCGCACGGATGGCCACACCGGACGCTGGCTGCGCGGCGAGCGGCAGCTCGAGCTACGCCCGTCCCGGAAGCCCGAGGCCTGGCTGACAATCCATGGAGCCCGTGCCAACAACCTGAAAGGCGAGCCGGTGAAAATCCCCCTCGGCGTGCTTGCCGGGGTGTGCGGCGTCTCGGGCTCAGGCAAATCCACCCTGGTGGCAGACACCCTCGGGCGGGCGCTGGCTCCCAAACGCCAGACCACCTCGGTGGCACACGAACCGGTCGATCCGGGCGAACACGATTCCATCGAAGGCGCGCCGGCCCGCACGCTGCTGGTCGACCAATCCCGGGCCGGGATGGGCAGCCCGGCGGCCTACCTGGACCTGGCCAAGCCGCTCCAGAGTCTATTCGCCCTCAGCCCTGACGCCCGGGCTCTCGGCCTGGACGAGGAGCAATTGTCAAAGCGCTGCTCGGTCTGCGGCGGGAGCGGGGCGCTGACCCTGGACATGACCTTCCTGCCGGATGTGCACGTCCCCTGCGAAACCTGCCGTGGCACGGGTTACACCGCCGAAGCCTGGGACGTGCGCCTGAAGGGACTGTCGCTGCCGGAGGTCTTCGGCCTGACGATCGACCAGGTCTTCGGCTTGTTCAGCGAGGACGAACGTCTGGCACGCCCCTTGCAGGCGGCCCGGGACGTTGGATTGGGCTACCTGGCGCTGCGCCAGCCCGGGCACGCCCTCTCGGGCGGCGAGGCGCAGCGTCTCAAGATCGCCGGCGAACTCTGCCGCAGGGTCCCGGCCGGGACGCTCTACATCCTGGACGAACCCTCGATCGGCCAGCACCTGGAAGATGTGCTGCGCCTGTCGGGTGTGTTGCACAGGCTGGTGGACGAGGGCGGCTCGGTCCTGGTGGTCGAGCATCACACCCACCTGCTGGCCGGCTGCGACTGGCTGGTGGAGCTGGGACCGGTCGGCGGACCGGACGGTGGGCACGTCATCGCCAGCGGCACACCGGAGCAATTGGCAGCCGGCAACACTCCCACTGCCCCCTATCTGCGGGCGGTCCTGGCGCAGGCGCATGGTCCGATCGGGAGACCCGGAGGAACGCAATGACCTGGCCCCCGCTGCTGCTTGCCGATCCCTCCGCTTGCCTACGCTGGCTGGTCCTGCGCGATCTGTACGAACGTCCGGAGAACGACCCGGAAATGCTCGAGCTCGACCGGCTCCGTCGCGAGGACCCGCGCCTGACGGAAATCCTGGCTCTCCAGTCGCCCGACGGCTCCTGGCCGGCCGGCGTACTGGCCGTCGGCCGGGCCGGTGGAAGCCGGGTGATGATGACCGGCTTTGCCCTGACCCGCCTGGGTTACCTGGGCCTCAACCGGACCCACCCGGCCATCGAACGCGGCGCCGAATTCCTCTTCTCCCGGCAAAAAGCCGACGGCTCCTGGCCGCTCGGGGAGGATCTTGCCCTGACGGATGGCAACAGCGAGATGCCGGTCCGGGAGCGCTACTCGATGATCCCTCTGCAGACGGCCTTCCCCCTGCGCGGCCTGGCTGCCTGCGGTTTCGCGGCCGACGAGCGCGCCGAGCAGGCCTACGAATGGCTGCTGGCCCAGCGCCTTCCCGACGGGGCCTGGCCCACCGGAATTGCCGCCGGCGGGGTCTACGGCTTCGTGGGCGGGTACCGCCGGCTGGCGCACTCCCGCTGGGGTTGCCGGTCGAATACTACCGGGGCGCTGATCTGCCTGGCGCTGCATCCTGAAAGACGAACCGGCGAGCCGGCCCGCCGCGCCCTCGACCACCTGCTCGGAAGAGAGACGCGGGAGACGTACACCCTTGGCAGTGAGGTCGCCCGCCTGAGCGGAGCCGAGTTGCCGCGCGGCCTCTTTACCTATTTTGCCCGCTTCGACCTGGCCCTGCTCCTGGATCTGTGCGGCCGGACCGGGGTCTCGAAAGACGACGAGCGGGTCGCCGACCTGCTGGCCTTCATCGCCTCGCTGGAGGGTGAATTCGGCCTATGGGAGGTTCCCGACCACCCCCAGGTGGCGCGCTGGCTGACTTTCGACTTGCTGCGCTCGCTTTCCAGGCTGGATGCCCAGGCAGGCTGGATCGGAAGCGAGCCGCGCACACCCTTCCGGCCATATCCCAAAAGCGGAAGGCGTTGATCCCCCGCAATCCGGCCGCGGAGGCAACCAGTAGTACAATAACGAGCGTCATCCCGATCGACGAATTTTAGCTTGACCGGCCTCTCGCCGGCAAGAAGTGTGAAAAGGACCTGGCTATGTGTGGACGATTTGCCCTGACCGCAGATTCAGCCGATCTACAGGATGTCTTTCCGGAATTCAGCTTCCCGACCCAGGCCGCCCCGCGCTTCAACATTGCGCCCTCCCAACCCATCCTGGCCGTCCCGAACGATGGGAAAAAAAAGGCCGATTTCTTCGTCTGGGGGCTCGTCCCGTCCTGGGCCAAGGATCCCACGATCGGCGCACGGATGATCAACGCCCGCGCCGAAACCCTGGCCGAGAAGCCCGCTTTCCGCGGCGCCTACAAGTACCACCGCTGCGTCATCTTTGCGGACGGTTTCTTCGAGTGGCAGCCGCAGCCGGGCAGCAAAAGCAAGGTGCCGCATTTCATCCATCTGAAGTCGGGCAGGCCGTTCGCCTTTGCCGGCTTATGGGACCGCTGGCAATCCCCGGATGGGTCCGAGATCCTCTCGGCGACGATCATCACCACCGAGCCGAACGAGCTGATGAGCTCGATTCACAATCGGATGCCGGTCATTCTGTCCAAGGATGCCTATGCGCAGTGGCTGGACCCCGCGCCGCAGCCTACCAGCCGGTTCGAAAACCTGCTCGGCCCCTACCCGGCCGCCGAGATGGAAGCCTTTCCCGTCTCCACCCTGGTCAACAGCCCGGCCAACGACCGGCCGGAGACCATCCAGCCGGCATAATCTCTGTTTTACGGAACATGCTTTGAAGCTTTCAGAACGATTCCCCGCCCTGGCCTCGCGCGACTTCACCATCTTCTGGGTCGGACAATTCATTTCTTTGATCGGCACCTGGATGCAGAACACCACCCAGCCTTACCTGGCGTACCGGTTGACCGGCAGCCCGCTGGATCTGGGTTTGATCGCCTTTTCCGCCACCCTCCCCACCCTGCTATTAGCCCTTCCGGGCGGCGTAATCGTCGAACGGCTGGACAAGCGCAAAACGGTCATCGCCATGCAGGTCGTGGAAATGATCCAGGCCTTCGCCCTGGCCGCCCTGGCGCTGGCCGGGGTGATCCAGATCTGGCACATCATCGTCATGTCTTTCATCCTGGGAACGGCCAGCACCATCGAGATCACCGCCCGGCAGTCCATGCTGATCGAGCTCGTCGGGAAGCCCGCCCTGCCGAATGCGATTGCTTTGCAGTCCACGATTTTCAACCTGGCGCGCGTCCTTGGCCCTTCGCTCACAGCGGTGGTGCTCCTGCTGGTGTCCAACCACGGCGAGGGCTGGGCTTTCTTTGCCAACGGGGTGAGCTTTCTGTTCGTGATCGTCGGGCTGTTCTTCGTCAGGACGCCTTATCGCACCCCGCTGGCCGGCAATGAAGAGGAAAATCCTAACTTGGCGGCGGAATTCCGCCAAGGCTGGGGGTACGTCCGTGGCAACCTCATCGTCCTATTGATTATCCTCATGGCGGCCTGGATGGGGTTCTTCGGTTATCCTTTCGGCCAGCAGATTCCGGCCGTGGCGCGCACCATGCTGCACCAGACCGCAGACACCGAGGCTGCGATCCAGACCCGCACCAGCGCCCTCTACCTGGCCCAGGGGGTTGGGGCGCTAATCTCAGCCGTCTTCGTCTCCGCCTTCAGCCACGTCCGGCGCAAGGGTCTGTTAATGACGATCGGGGAATTCGTTTTCGCGGCCGCCCTGGTCCTGGTGGCGCTCACCCGCAATATCCCACTAGTCATGGTCATGGTCGGCGTGCTGGGCTGGTCGATGGTCCTGCAAATGATGATGATGAACACCCTGATCCAATTGGACGTGCCGGACGCGCTGCGCGGGCGGGTCTACAGCGTCTATCTGTGGGCCGTCCAAGGTGTGGCGCCCTTCGGGAGCCTGTTCATCGGCTGGCTGGCCCAGGCAGTCGGGATCCCGCAGGCGGCCCTGGTCGGAGGAATCCTTTGCCTGGCCGCAGCGATCTTTTTTCACGCGAAATGGCCAATCTTGCGGCGAAATATCGCCTAATCTTGTCTTAATCCATTTATTGACCGCCCCTGGGGAGCATGTTATGATTCCCGCCTATGGATAACATGCCTCTTCAGGATTTTCCTGTGGAAAACGAGGCGGCCAAGAGGGCAGGACAAAAAGCGCGTTCCAACCTGTTGACAAAGTGGCTGGAATCCCTGGCGCAATCAGGCCTGGGTGAATCCGCTTTGCGGATTGGGACCAACGTACTGACCGTCCTGGTGGTCGTCTTCGTCGTCTGGGTCATGCAAACACTTTACCGGCAGGCCAATCTCGGCTGGACGCCCAGCCTGCAGGTTGCCCAACCCACGGCGGCGCCCGGCTTAAGCGTCTCCCAGCTGCCGGCCGAGATGGTTTTCGCCTTGAACGGAATCCCGCGCCAGGACATCCCACACACCACCATCCCGTCCCGGCCGCGCACCGACGTGACACAGTACACGGTCCAATCGGGCGATTCGGTCTTTGGGATCGCTACCAAATATAACCTCGACCCGCGGACGATCCTGTGGGGCAATTACGGCACCCTCAAAGACGATGTCGACCTGTTGAAACCCGGTCAGGTATTGAATATCCTCCCGGTCGACGGCACGTACTACCAGTGGCAGGGGACCGAATCCCTGACCGGCGTAGCCCAATATTTCGGCGTCGATCCGCAGGTGATCATCGATAGTCCGGCCAACCACCTGGACCCGGATACGATCGGCGACCTGAGCCATCCCAACATCCAGGCCGGGACCTGGCTGGTCGTCCCGGGCGGGGTCCGCCTGTTCACCAACTGGACTGCCCAGGTGGGCGTCACACGGACCACTCCGGCCACCACGACCGTCTGGGGTCCGGGCGCCTGCGGAAAAGTCTATAACGGGGCAGTCGGCCGCGGCACCTTCATCTGGCCGACCACCGAGCACTGGCTCTCCGGGACGGATTATCGCCCCGACTTGAACCATTACGGGATCGACATCGCCGGCAGCGCAGGAAACGCTATCTACGCGATCGACGCCGGGGTGGTGATCTACGCCGGCTGGAACGACTGGGGCTACGGCAACCTGACCATTATCGACCACGGCACCGGCTGGCAGTCCCTTTACGCCCACCAAAGCCAAATCAACGTTTCCTGCGGCGAGAGCGTTTCGCAGGGACAGGTGATCGGCCTGATCGGCGCGACCGGCCACGCTACCGGTCCCCACCTGCACTTCGAGTTGTGGAACTTGAAGCTTGGCCGCGTCAACCCGCACGATTACCTGCCGGCGCCGTAGACTGTTCCCGCAGGTTATCGACGGGAGATTTCCAGCGAATTCCAGGGCGGGAAGGTATCCCGCCCTGTATTCTTGGATGCCTTTCGAAATGCAAAAACGCCTGTCATCATTGTCATCTACGGACGCAACGCCTCCGCTTGACTGACTTTTCCCGGCATGTTATGATCACCAGGCATGAATAACCAGCCTCTTCAGGAATTTCCTTCTGAAAACGAAGCGGTGCAGGGGGATTCAGCCAGACGATCCAATCCAATCGCAAAGTGGATGGTAGCCCTTACCCACCTCGGGCTGGGTGAAACTGCCTTGCGGATCGGGACGAACATTTTGACGTTCCTGTTCGTCATCCTGGTCGTCTGGGTGCTGCAAACCCTCTATCGGGATACAAGCCTCGGCCAGGTCACCCGGCCGCAGACCGCTGCGCTTCCCACGAGCGCATCCGGATTGGAAGATCTTTCGCTGCCGGCATATCTGTCCCTTTCGACCGACGGAATTGCCCGGCAGGCGATGTCGCACACCATCATCCCGGCCCGGCCGCGCATCGACGTCGTCAGCTACACGGTCCAGTCGGGCGATTCGGTCTTCAAGATCGCCGACAAGTTCGGCCTGAACCCGACGACCATCCTTTTCGGGAACTATGACTCGCTCAAGGACACACCGGATAACCTGAAAGCCGGCCAGGTCCTCAATATCCTCCCGGTGGACGGCACTTATTACAAGTGGCACGAAACTGATACCCTGACCGGGGTGGCGAGTTTCTTCGGAGTCCAACCGGAGGTGATCATCGATTTCCCCGGGAATCACCTCGACCCGGATACGATCGGAGATCTGAGCCATCCCAACATCCAGGCCGGGACCTGGCTGGTCGTCCCGGGCGGGAAGCGCGATTTCACCTCCTGGACCGCGCCATCCCAGTTGGTCCGCTCGGACCCTTCCGTCCATGTCTGGGGACCGGGGGTATGCTCCGGGATCAATTACGTTCAGGTCGGCTACGGGACTTTCATATACCCCACCACCGAACACTGGCTCTCGGGAACACCTTTCACCCCGTCGATCAAGCACTATGGCGTGGACTTCGCCGGCGCACAGGGGAACGCCGTCTACGCGGTTGACGCAGGCACCGTGGTCTATTCGGGTTGGAACACATGGGGATATGGCAACCTGATCATCATCGATCACGGCAACGGCTGGCAGTCTCTGTACGCCCACCTGAGCCAGATCAACGTTGGGTGTGGGCAAAACGTGGGCCAGGGGGATTTGATCGGGTTGGTCGGGATGACCGGCGGCACATCCACGGGTCCGCACCTGCATTTCGAGCTGATGAATGTGACCTACGGCTACGTCAATCCGCTCGACTATATCACCGGGCCTTGAAAATCACCGCGGGAAGGAATCAAGGATCCCTGGTCCCCCAGATACTCAGAGGGTAGCGAGGGATATTCATTTTTAGGCATCCAAAATGACGAATAACAGGATAAAATATAACTGTTCGCTGGAATACATTTCATCGTAATAAATTCATTCAACCTCAGGAATGCACATGAAATCGAAATGGATTGAACAGCTGGGAAAAAGGATCCTCTACATTGACCTATCCGGTTTTGGCGGGGATGATGCGGCTGTCGACGCCGAACTAAGCCTATCAGTCGCTACGATCGGGCAGGAAATGTATACCCAGCCGCTTAATTCAATCCTCGTATTGGTGGATCTACGCAATACAAGCATGACGCGAAAGCTACAAAAACTGATTACTGAGAGAATCGCCGATACTCAGAAATATATTCGCAAGACGGCAGTCGTTGGGATGTCTGGTATCCGGGGTATTTTCCTCGATTATTTTGCCCGGATTGCCGGATCGGATACTGTAGGGTTCGATAATCCAGACTCTGCAATCGAATGGCTGTCGAAATAACCCCTGCCCGCCTGCAAGGCAGCCATCGGGTTGATTTTCGAAAAGGGAAAGACAGCTAAGCCAAGTTCGATTCCACCGCGCAATGCGATTGGGGTTCCCCAAACACACTGCCCGGGTGGTTCGCTCTTCAGCCAGGATTGAAAGTGCCGATCGATAACAAGATCGAAAAGCCGGAGGAACAGGATCACAGGTCACTGGCGATCTCGGCCTCTGGTTGCGCAAAGCACGGCCTCCCCTACTTCGAGAAAATCTATCCGGATGACAGTCGACCTGACCAAGCCATCGAAATCGATCATGATACAGCCGGCGTGGAAAGAAATTGGCAACTGCAGAATCTCCCACAGGACATCCGGTCCTTTGTGGTCCCATCTGGACACATTCGCTCCACGGTTAGTCGAGAAAAATAACCGATTGAAGCACATCTTGGACCAAGCACTTTCCCCAGTTTTGATCAAGGAGTTCATCGCGTGTGAAAAGCGCTTACTTGACCATTGACGATGCGCCCAGCCAGGATTTCGCTGCCAAGGTCGATTTTCTCCATCAGCGTAATATCCCGGCGCTGTTCTTTTGTGTCGGGGAGTTCATTGAACCGCATCTCTCGGAAGTAGAGTATGCAATTCAAAATGGTTTTCTGATCGGCAACCACTCTTTTCACCATCCTCATTTTTCCGACCTGACGCTCGAGGATTGCAAAGGCGAGATCAGGGAAACAGACGAGCTCATCGATCAGGTCTATTCGAGGTCGGGGGTCGCACGACAAGCCAGGTATTTTCGATTTCCTTATTTCGACACAGGTGGAGATGCCAGCGGACAGGCTTATGAAGCGAAATGGTCCCGCCCCCGCTCGGATTGGTTCCAATATGAATTTGGAGACAAGCGCCTGGCCTTGCAAGAATACTTGCAGAATTTGGGCTATCGCCAGCCGGCTTTCGATGGAATCAACCTGCGTTACTCCGACGATCCTGACTTGCTGAACGGTGTGGATGTACACTGTACGTTCGATCAAGCCGAGTATTGGCTGGATAAACGGGACGCTCCCTGGGGGCTATCGAATGAGGACGCCATCCTGGCACGGATCGACGAAGATTTTCCATATGAAGGGCGAAGTCTCAACCGCCCGGATACGGTGGACATTATTTTGGTCCATGATCATGAAAAGACGACCGAACTCTTTTATCGCATCATTACACGCTACGTCGAAAAAGACATCCGATTTCTTCCCATCCCCTGAACAGGTTTTCCTGTGCGAGTGGATACATGAGCCAGGGCGCTTGCCAGACCACAATGAGCAAAGGATCAAAAAATGAATAACCAGACCATACCGTCAAAACTGCTCGTCGGAGCTTGGGAACTCGTATCAGGTTCCTATGTCGGTGAAGATCACGCGGTCACCAACTATACCGAGGCGGCAATCAAGTCGCTCAAAGTACTTTCCGAGGACAAATTCAGCTTCATCACAACTTCCCAGGGGACATTCTATGCCGCGGGCGGCGGCGACTACACCGCCGAAAACGGTCTCTATGTGGAAACCCCGGCTTTGGCATCGCATCCTGAGATGATCCAGCAGAGGTACGAATTCCAATATCAACTGGATGGCGACACATGGACCAACTCCCGCTGGCAGGACGGCATCCGTGTCGAATATGAAGTTTGGAAAAGGGTTCATTCCCATGAAAATCAGCATCCCGGAACATTCTCTTGAAATACACCCGATTTCCCAGGATGATTTGAGCGCGGTTCTCGAGGTATACAAACAGTGTGAGGATTTCCTGGCATTGGGTCCGGTGCCGATTGCTTCGCTGGACATGGTATTGAAAGACATCGAGATCTCAAAAGCGGAAGGTGGGGTTTTTTGCGGGATATACACGGCCGGTGGAAAGATGATCGGGGTTCTCGACTATGTCCCCAACAATTACAGGGGGGAGCCTCATACTTCGTTCCTCGAGCTTCTGATGATTTCTGCGCCATTCCGGAATCAGGGGGTGGGCAAGGCGGTTGTCGAGGCGCTTGAACGTGAAATCAGGAAAGGCGCCCAGGTATGCACAATCCTTTCAGGGGTTCAGGTAAATAACCCTCAAGCCGTTCGATTCTGGCAGAGACACGGGTATCGGATCGTCAGCGAGCCCAAATTCCACCCCGATCAAACCACGGCAGTAGATCTGCGAAAGGATCTAAATAAAAGCAAGTAAGTTTTTCGGAATCGGCATAGAATCCGGTGAGCCAGGAAGCGAGGAGCCTATGCCAGAAGCGAGGTATGTACGAGCGTTGTCAGCTGCAGAGCAAAAAGCCTTGCGTGATCTATATCGGCAGACGGACCAGGCAGACGTGCGTACCCGGTGCCAAATGATCCTGCTGTCTGCCCAGGCACGTCCGATCTCTGAAATTGCACAGCTGACTTTTTTCAACGAAGACTCCGTTCTGTTTTGGTTGGACCGATACGAAAGTCTGGGTCTGTCCGGCTTGGAGGACCGCCCTCGTAGTGGGCGTCCTCCCAAAAGTAACTTGCCAATGTAAGGCAGCCCTGAAGAAACTGATTGACCAGGAGCCACGCCAGGCTGGCTATTCAATTTCAACCTGGACTTGCGCCGACCTGCTGGCGGAGTTGGTCCACCAAGGGTTTGCTGCTGTCACCCGCGAAACCATTCGCACTCATCTGCATGCCTTGGGTTATCACGTTCGGCGGCCGGTGTTGACCATTGCCAGCCCGGATCCACACTACCAAGAGAAGGCCAAGAAACTGGAGCGGCTGCAGAAACAAGCGGCGAAAGGCAAGATTTGGTTGTTCTACCAGGATGAAGTCGACTTGAACCTCCTGCCAGGGATCCTACGCTGTTGGACTCTGGAAGGCACACAACGGAAGGTGCCAACGCCGGGAAAGAACGTGAAACGATACGGTTTTGGCGCAGTCGATTATGTTTCGGGCAAGACCGTCCATCGCATTGAAGAGCACAAGAACAGCTCTGGCTTTTGTGCCTTTGTCCAGCAACTCATGGAAACAGTCACCCAATCGCCGGAGTATCATGGGCAGAAGATCGTTCTCGTCGTCGACAACTTCATCATTCATCACAGCA
>DATJPX010000054.1:0-7489 GCA_035506155.1 Anaerolineales bacterium | reverse complement strand
CCACGGCTCGCTCCTGCCGCGCTGGCGCGGCGCCGCACCCATCCAGGCCGCCCTGCTGGCCGGGGATGCCGAGACCGGCGTCACTATCATGAAGATGGACCCCGGCGTGGATACCGGTCCGATGCTCAGCCAGCGCGTCCTCCCGATCTCCCCGGAGGATACGGCCGGTACGCTCTTCGAAAAACTCGCCCCTCTCGGCGCGGATTTGCTTATCGAGACCCTCCCCGGCTACCTTTCGGGCAAGGTCGAGCCCCGTCCTCAACCCGCCGAAGGCGTCAGCTATTCGTCCATGCTCAAGAAGGAAGATGGCCTGCTCGACTTCGCCCAGCCGGCTGCCGCGTTGGAGCGCCGGGTGCGCGCCTACGCGCCCTGGCCGGGGGCATATTTCCAATATAACGGGAATCCACTCAAGGTCCAGCGCGCCGCGGCATCTCCCGGGAAAGCCGAACCGGGCCAGCGTACGGTCAGCCAGGGCAATCCAGCCCTAGGTACATCCGACGGTCTCCTCGTCCTGGAGGAGCTCCAGCCTGCCGGGAAAAAGCCCATGTCGGGGAAAGCCTTCCTCGCCGGGGCGCGGGACTGGGCGTAAATACCACTTTTCGTCTCATTCGTGCGAAGGAGTCAAGATGTCCAAATACGTAGCCGCCATCGACCAGGGGACCACCAGCACCCGCTGCATCCTGTTCGACCATGCCGGGAAGATCGTCGCCGTGGACCAGAAGGAGCACACCCAGATCTATCCCAAACCCGGCTGGGTGGAACATGATGCCCTGGAGATCTGGGAGCGGACCCAGAGGGTGGTGCGCGGCGCCCTGGACAAATCCGGCGCGGAGGTTGCCGACATCGCCGCCATCGGGATCACCAACCAGCGCGAGACGACTCTTGTCTGGGAGCGCGAGACCGGTCGCCCGGTCCACAACGCCATCGTCTGGCAGGATACCCGCACCGACGCCATCTGCAACGAACTGGCGAAAACCGGAGGCCAGAACCGCTTCCAGGCCCGGACCGGCCTGCCGCTGGCCACCTACTTCTCCGGCCCGAAGATCAAATGGATCCTGGACAACGTCGCCGGGGCGCGCCGGAAAGCCGAAAAAGGCGAGCTGCTCTTCGGCAACATGGACACCTGGATCATCTGGAACCTGACCGGCACCCACGTCACCGACGTGACCAACGCCTCCCGCACCCTGCTGATGGACCTGGAAACCCTGGACTGGGACGAGGAGATCCTGGAACTGCTGGACATTCCCCGTTCCATGCTGCCCAAGATCTGTTCCTCGTCGGAGGTTTACGGCCACGTCCGCGGCGCCCTGGGCGGCGTGCCGATTGCCGGCGACCTGGGCGACCAGCAGGCTGCCCTGTTTGGCCAGACCTGTTATGCGACCGGCGAGGCCAAAAACACCTACGGGACCGGCTGCTTCATGCTACTCAATACCGGCGAAAAACCGGTCCTTTCCAGGAACGGGTTGCTGACCACCCTGGGCTACAAGATCGGGGAGCAAAAGGCCGTCTATGCCCTGGAGGGCTCAATCGCCATCACCGGCGCACTGGTCCAGTGGCTGCGCGACAACCTCGGGCTGATCGAAAAATCCGCCGACGTGGAGACCCTGGCCCAGACCGTGGAGGACAACGGCGGGATCTACTTCGTCCCGGCCTTCTCGGGCCTGTTCGCGCCCTACTGGAAGTCCGACGCCCGGGGCGCCATCGTCGGCATGACCCGCTACGTCAACAAGGGCCACCTGGCGCGAGCCGTCCTGGAAGCCACCGCCTACCAGACCTGCGAAGTGCTGGATGCGATGGAAAAGGATTCGGGCGTGCGCCTGTCCGCCCTGAAAGTGGACGGGGGGATGGTCTTCAACGAGCTGCTGATGCAGTTCCAGGCCGACATCCTCGATGTTCCGGTCATTCGCCCGAAGGTGGCGGAGACGACCGCCCTGGGCGCGGCCTACGCGGCCGGGCTGGCGGTCGGCTTCTGGAAGGAAACCGACGAGCTGCGGGCCAACTGGGGACGGGACAAGGAATGGAAACCCTCCATGCCCGCCGCCAAGCGAACGAGCCTGTACACCGGCTGGAAAAAAGCCGTGACCCGCACCTTCGATTGGGTCGAATGAGCCAGGGCAATTCGAGCCATCCCGAAAGCCTGCTACGGCGGCTGCAAACTTTCGCAAGGCCCGCCGTAGCGTGGATCCGATCTTCGGCTCTGCTGGCGTTCCTTTTCGCCCTGGCAGGGGGGCTGGCCTATGCAATCCAATCCTGGATCGACATCCGCATCCAGACCTCCTTCATCGATGAAGGCGGATATCTTTATCTGGGATATTTGTATCTTCAAGGGCTCCTGCGTCCCTTCCAGGATTTCGGGCCGAGAAGCATCTATGCCCCGCTCTCTTCGCTGATCCCCGGGATCGCCGAGGAGTTTTTCGGCCCCAGCCTTTTGACCGGGCGGCTCTTCTCCCTTTTCCTTGCCCTGCTGACCCTGGCGGGCCTCTGGCTGGTGACGCGGCGGCTGGCGGGAAAGTGGTGGGCGGCCGCAGCCGTGTGGGCGATCGCCCTGACCCCCACCCAGATCATGGTCTTCAGCGCGGCGATCTCGGAGGTCCTGGTCGCCTGCCTGCTGACCTGGATGCTGGTGTTCGTTCTTGGGGAAAAGAGGCGTCTCGACCAGATCGTCCTCGGCTCGATCCTGGCCGGCTTGATCGTGATGACCCGCCAGAACATGCTGCCGGTCATCCCCCTTCTGGTTGGATACGTATTCTGGCAACACGGGAAAAAAGCGGGCTGGTGGTGCCTGGCGGCGAGCCTGGCCCCGATCCTGGTCCTGCACGCCATTTATTGGCCGAACATCCTCGTGCTCTGGGCGCGCTGGCTGCCGTCCAGCCTGACCCCTTTCCTGGATCGTTTCCGTCCGGGCGTTCCTCCAACCTGGGCAGGCACGAGCGTACCGCTCACCGCAGACCTGCTCTACTTCTTCCAGGGGATCCTCTTCAACTACTTCGCCTTCCTGGGTGCCCTGGTCCCCCTCGTGCTCTGGCCGGGCAGGAAGGGTTGGAGCAATTCTTTCCAGAAGCGGGCTTCGGTCTTCCTGGCGGTCCTCTTCTGGACCCTGTATGCGATCCACGCAGCCGTCACCTTGGTCGACCATTCGAACGATCCCTGCGTCTCCTGCCTTCCGCCCTACCTTTCCTTTTTTAGTGTGGTCGGCATCCTACTGGCCTGCCTGTCGTTCCCGGCCTGGAAACGGGCCCTCCAGCGGCCGGCCGGAATCCTCCTCGGCCTGGCGACCCTCCCGCTTGCCGCCGGGCTGGGCTTCGCGAGCTACGACCTCTTCGGCGGATGGGTGCTTCAAATCCACCTCCCGGCCGTCCAGCGGGGTTGGGATCCGCACTCCTGGTTCCCGGGTTTTACGCCGGCGGAATTCCTTGCCAATAAATACGGATGGAACATGTGGGCGATCCGCGGGCCGGCGGCCACCTTGGCCGGGCTGGCCGGAGGTCTACTCCTGGTCGTCGCCATCTGGCTGGTCCATCGGGTCTTGGTTCGCAAACGAATTGCCGGAAACGCGTCCTTCGCATATGTCCTGCTGGCCTCGATTTTGGTCGCCGGAACGGTCCTCTCGCCCCTGGCGAGGGGCGATTACCGGGAGGAAGGCACCTGCAACACGAACATCCCGCAGGATTATCAAAGGCTTGGCGTGCAGCTGGCCAGCCTGATCCCGGCAGGCAGCCAGGTCTTCTGGGAAGCTCAAAATACCGTGCCGCTCCTTTACGCGCCCGGGATAAATATCTTCCCCGCCCAAGTCTACGGGAGGAGCAGCTACCGGAACGGCACCGACAGCCAGACCTTGCTCCGCCTCGGCTACTGGAACGACGCGGTCGAGGCCGCCTGGCGGGAAGAAGCGGATTTCATCGTCTATCAACCCCATCCGTACGAAGGCAGCGATAATCCGCCGCTGGCGATCGACTTCAGCCGGTACACGGAATCCCGGTTGCCGCCTCTCAATCCCTGTCGTCCGAATTCATATTTGCTCGTTTATCAAAAAATCCAGAAATAGAAGGTCGAATCTTCGCAACGGGAAAAGTAGAATGAACAGAGAACAAATCCTTTCCAGTCTGAATGAAAAATCCCCGTCTGTGCTGATCGTCGGCGGCGGGATCAACGGCGTCGGTACATTTCGTGACCTGGCCTTGCAGGGCGTGGATGTCCTGCTCGTCGAGCGGGGCGATTTCTGCTCGGGCGCTTCCGCCGCCTCATCCCGGATGGCCCACGGCGGCATCCGTTATCTCGAAAACGGCGAGTTCCGTCTCGTCCGGGAAGCCGTCCAGGAGCGCAACCGCATGATCCGGAACGCCCCCAGTCTTGTCAAACCCCTGCCGACCACCATCCCGATCTTCAAGACCCTTTCGGGCCTGCTCAATGCCCCGCTCAAGTTCATGGGCTGGCTGGAGAAACCGTCCGAGCGCGGCGCCCTGATCATCAAGGTCGGGTTGATCTTCTACGACGCCTTCACCGGCAAGAGCCGTTCCGTGCCGAAGCACGTCTTCGACGGACGGGCACGCTCGCTCAAGAAATATCCCCGGATCAACCCAGGGGTGCGCTATACCGCCACTTACTACGACGGCCTGATCGTTTCCCCCGAGCGCCTGACCCTCGAGCTGGTCCTGGACGCCGAGGCCGAAGGTCCGCACGCCCGGGCCCTGAACTACGTCTCGTTGACCGGCGTCCAGGGTGACCGGGTGATGCTCAAAGATGAGCTGACCGGGAAGGCTTTCGAACTCCAGCCGAAACTGATCGTCAATGCCGCCGGCCCCTGGATCGACGGTTCGAACCGGTCCCTGGGCTTGCAGACCCATTACATCGGCGGGACCAAGGGCTCCCACCTGGTGCTCGACAACCCAGAGCTGCGCCAGGCCATCGGCGACCACGAGTTCTTTTTCGAGAACAAGGATGGGCGTATCGTGTTGATCTTCCCGCTCTTTGACAAGGTGATGATCGGAACCAGTGACATCCCGATCGAAGATCCCGACGAGGCGGTTTGCACCGAAGCGGAAGTGGAGTACTTTATGGAGATGGTCGGACGGGTCTTCCCGGACATTCCAGTGAACCCCGGGCAGATCGTCTATCGCTTCTCGGGGGTGCGCCCGCTCGCCTATACCAAGGCCAGGAACGCCGGGCAGATCACCCGGGACCACCACATCCAGGAGGATCAACTGGGCGCGGTTCCGATCTATTCGCTGATCGGCGGGAAATGGACCTCCTTCCGGGCATTTTCCGAACAGGTGACCGATCGCGCCCTGGCCTTCCTGGGGTTGGAGCGCAAAGCCGATACGAAAGACCTGCCGATCGGGCGCGGCAAGGATGCCGCCGCCCTGATCCAATCCCCCGACTACCGCCGCGAGCAAATCCTGGCCATGGCCGGCCGTGAGAAGATCGTTCGTCTCGATGACCTGCTCCTGCGCCGGACGCTGCTGGCTTACCTGGGCCAGTTATCCCGCCCGCGGGTGGAGCAACTGGCCGGCTGGCTGGGCGAGGCCCTCGGCTGGGACACGAAACAGAAAAACGCCGAGGTGGCCCGGGCCGTCGGGATTTTGTCCGACCGCCACGGGGTCCGCTTGTGACTATCCTGCTGAAGACGACCAAATCCAATCCCGGTCTTGACCGGGCCAGCTTCTCTGCTTATTATTGACCATAATCTCAGGGAAAGAAAATTTGAATTCCAGAATGAGCGACCAACCGCGCGGCCGATCGACCTCAGAATGCTCCGTAGTCATTCCAGTTTACAATGGGGCCGAGACGGTTCCCATTCTCGTGGAGCGATTCAAGGTGATCCTGCCGGAACTAGCCGGGAGATACGAGGTCATCCTCGTCAACGATGGCAGCCCCGACCGGAGCTGGGACGTCATCCAAAAGCTCGCCGCGATCCATCCGTGGGTGCGGGGCATCAACCTAATGCGTAACTACGGCCAGCACAACGCCACATTGTGTGGGGTGCGCGCTGCCCGTTACGCGCTGATCGTCACCATGGACGACGACCTGCAACACCTGCCAGAGGAGATCCACCACCTGCTGGCCAAGCTCGAGGAAGGCTACGATGTGGTCTATGGCATTCCCCACCAGCGGCCGCATTCCTGGTGGCGCAACGGTTTTTCGGTCTTCACCAAGATCATTCTCTCGTCTGCAATGGGCATCCGGACCATCCGCGATATTGGCTCCTTCCGGGCCTTCCGCACCAACCTGCGCCAGGCTTTTGAGAATTACAACAGCCCCGAACTGATCCTGGACGTCCTGCTCTCCTGGGGGACGACCCGCTTTGCAACCGTCCCGGTGAAGGAGGCGCCCCGGGACCACGGGGCTTCGAACTATACCTTCCGCAAGCTGGTCCACGTTGCGTTCCTTGTCCTGACCGGTTTCAGCACGGCCCCGCTGCGCCTGGCAACCATCATCGGCTTCACTTTCACGCTGTTCGGCATTCTTGCATTCCTCTACGTCGTCATCGTCTATTTTACTCAGGGTTCCATCCCCGGCTTCCCCTTCCTGGCATCGATCATCTCCCTCTTCAGCGGGGCGCAGCTTTTTGCCCTGGGGATCATCGGCGAATACCTGGGACGGGTTTTCGACCGCATCGCCTCCCGCCCCTGCTACACGATCGGTGGGACCGCCGGAGAGCAGTCTGAATGAAGTGCGTCATCCTCCAGCCGTCTTACATCCCCTGGCGGGGCGTTTTCGACCAGATCAGCCGCTCGGACGTCTTCGTCTTTTACGATGATGTCCAGTATGACAAGCGCGGCTGGCGCAATCGTAACCAGATCAAAACGTCATCCGGCAAACAGTGGCTGACCATCCCAGTCTTCAGCCGCGGCGCACAGACGGAACACATTCCGATCGACCAGATCCGCATTGCCTGGGACAAGCCCTGGAATACGGACCACTGGAAATCGCTGCAGCACGTCTATGGCAAGGCGCCGTACTTCGACCGCTACGCCCCCCTGGTGGAAAAATTCTACTCCCGGCATGACGAATACCTTGCGGACTTCACCATCGCTTTCACCATCGCCATCGCCGAGGAATTGGGCATCCGGAATACCCGTTTCATTCGTTCTTCGGAACTGGGAATTTCCGGTCAGAAGTCCGACAGGCTGATTGCAATCCTGACCCGGATCGGCGCAGATCATTACATCAGCGGTCCCTCGGCGCAGGATTACATCGAAAATGACAAATTCCGGGCAGCCGGCATCGCCCTGGAATATATGGTTTACAATTACCCTGAATATCCGCAGTTCTACCCGCCCTACGACCCCTTCGTTTCGATCCTGGACCTGCTTTTCATGACCGGGCCGGAGGCGCCCAAATTCATCTTTGGAAATAACGGATGACCCAACCACCCAATCTCGATCCGGTAAGGAATTATTTCGAAGAACGCCTGGACGCTCATGGAACCTCGGCGCGCGGCGCCGACTGGAACTCGGAGGCCTCCCAGGAGGCCCGTTTCGATCAGCTG
>DATJPX010000053.1:0-4748 GCA_035506155.1 Anaerolineales bacterium | reverse complement strand
CGGAAGGATCCACATAACGGGCCGGACCGGCCATTCGGATCAAAAAACCTTTGTAAATGGAGCAAATATGGTAGCCAAGATCGGCGTTGTCGGTATGGGTGTGATGGGCCATAACCTGGCATTGAACATGGAGCGCAACGGTTTTCCCGTGGCCGGCTTCGACCTGGATGCAGCCAAGGTCCAGGCGTTCCTCTCCGGGCCGGGTGCGGGCAAACAGATCGTCGGGGTCGATTCGCCGGCCGGGCTGATGGCCGCCCTGGAACGGCCGCGCCGGGTCCTGATGATGGTCCCCGCGGGCGCGCCGGTCGACAGCGCCATCGACAACCTGAAGGCGCACATGGAACCCGGCGACATCCTCATCGACGGCGGCAACTCCTATTTCCAGGACACCGAGCGCCGCTCCAGGCAGCTCGAGGACGAAGGGTTTAACTTCGTCGGCATGGGGGTCTCCGGCGGCGAGGAGGGCGCCCTGTGGGGCCCCAGCCTGATGCCCGGCGGGCAGCCTGCCGCCTGGGCAAGCCTGGCGCCGATCCTGCAGGCCATGTCGGCCAAAGCTGAAGATGGCGCGCCGTGCGTGGCCTATATGGGGCCGCGCGGAGCGGGACACTATGTGAAGATGGTGCACAACGGCATCGAGTACGGCGATATGCAGTTGATCGCCGAGATCTACGATCTGTTGAGCCGCGGCCTGGGCCTCTCCGCGGCCGAGCTCCACGCGATCTTCAAGGAGTGGAATACGGGCGAATTGAAATCCTACCTGATCGAGATCACCGCCGCGATCTTCGCCCACAACGATCCCGACACGGGCCGCCCGCTGGTCGACCTGATCCTGGACGAGGCCCAGCAGAAGGGCACGGGGAAATGGACCTCGCAGAATGCTCTCGACGTCGGGGCACCGATCCCGTCGATCGACGCGGCCGTCGAGAGCCGCATCCTCTCCGGTCTTAAGGAGCAGCGTCTCGAGGCGAGCCGCCGCCTGAGCGGACCGAAGCCGGCCTTCAGGGGCGATCGGCAGGCGCTCATCGACGCCGCCCGGGATGCCCTGTACGCCAGCAAGATCACCTCCTACGCCCAGGGCCTTGGATTGCTGCGCATTGCCTCGGACGAGTACGGTTACGACCTGAAGCTGGGCGAGATTGCCGGCATCTGGCGGGCCGGCTGCATCATCCGCGCCGGACTGCTGAACGACATCATGGCCGCCTATCGGGGGAACCCCGCCTTGGTCAACCTTTTGCTCGACGAGGCCTTCGGCGAAGCCGTCCAGGGCCGCCAGGAAGCCTGGAGACGGGTCATCCAGGCCGCAGTCGGCCTGGGCATCCCCGTCCTGGCGCTGGGCTCCTCCCTGGCCTACTTCGACGCCTACCGCAGTGAACGCCTGCCAGCCAACCTGACCCAGGCCCAGCGGGATTACTTCGGGGCCCATACCTACCGGCGAACCGACAAAGAAGGCGTCTTCCACACCGAGTGGAACTCGTGAGCACGCGGCAGAAAGTGAGCCTGATTTGAGCGAAGTCATACGTTTCGATCTGCCGGACGAGATCAACGAAAAGCGCGCCGACGAACTGCTGGCGCGCATGACGCTGGCGGAGAAAGTTGGCCAGTTGGTCCAACAGAGTCCGTTCAGGATGGTGGACTGGGCTGCGATCCTGGAGAAACGGGCACAGGCCGAGATCCTGGGGCGACCCTTTTCGCTTCACGATGAGGTGACCCCCGAGTTCGAGGCCCACATCCGCGAAGGCCGGACCGGAACGGTGATGTGCACCGATCCGCAGGTCACGAATTACCTGCAGCACCTGGCGGTCGACGGTTCCCGTCTGCACATCCCCCTGCTGGTCGCCGCGGATGTCATCCACGGCTTCCGCACCATCTTCCCCATCCCCCTGGCAGAATCCTGCACCTGGGACGAGGAGCTGATCGAGCAGGCCGAGCGGATCGCGGCCGAGGAAGCCTCCGCCTGCGGGGTCAATTGGATCTTCGCTCCGATGGTCGACATTGCCCGGGACCCGCGCTGGGGGCGGATCGCGGAGGGCTCCGGGGAGGACCCGGTCCTGGGTGCGGCCGTGGCGCGCGCCAGGGTGCGCGGTTTCCAATCCGCAAGGCTGAAATCCGGCCGACGGATAGCGGCCTGCCCCAAGCACTATGTGGCCTACGGCGCTGCGGAGGGCGGTCGCGATTACAACACCACGGAAGTCACGGAGCGGGCGCTGCGCGACATCTACCTGCCGCCTTTCAAGGCCGCCTTTGCGGCCGGAGCCGGCAGCACGATGAGCGCATTCAATGAGATCGGCGGCGTGCCTGCATCAGCCAATGCTTTCACCCTCAGGACGATCCTGCGGGAGGAATGGGGCTGGCCGGGCGTCGTGGTCAGCGACTACAACGCGGTCGGCGAACTGATCGAACACGGGGTAGCTTCCGACCTGCAGGAGGCCGCCCGCCTGGCCATCCTGGCTGGCGTCGATATCGATATGGAAAGCGGTGCATATGCCCGCCACCTGGCCGCGCTGGTCGAGGCAGGGTCCGTTCCGATCGAGCTGGTTGACGGGGCGGTCCGGCGAGTGCTCCGGCTTAAGTTCGCCCTCGGCCTCTTTGAAAACCCCTACGTGGACGAGGCGCTTGCCAGAAAGACGATCCTTCAGGACGATTTTCGCCGCCACGCCCTGGAGGTCGCCCGCCGCTCGATGGTTTTGCTCAAGAACGAGAGCGGTCTGCTGCCGCTCGAACCGGGTCTCCGCCGGCTCGCCCTGATCGGCCCTCTGGCCGACGATCCGGCGAACATGCTCGGCACCTGGCCAGGCGAAGGCAGGGCTGCAGACGCCGACAGCCTGCTGTCGGGCATCCGCACCTACCTGCCGGCCTCCAGGATCATTTATGAAAAAGGCTGTCCGATCTCCGGCATAGGGCCGTGCGACTTCTCCCGGGCCATCGCGGCGGCCGAGCAGTCGGACGTCGTCGTGCTGGCGGTCGGCGAAAGCGCGGACCTGAGCGGGGAAGCGCACTCGCGCGCCCACCTCGGCCTGCCGGGCCACCAACAGGAGCTGGTGGAAGCGATCGTCGCCACCGGGAAGCCGATCGTCGCCGTCGTCCTGTGCGGCCGACCACTGGCGATCCCCTATCTCGACCACCGCATGGACGCCCTGCTCGTCGCCTGGCACAGCGGGATTCGGACCGGACAGGCCGCCGCGGACATCCTCTTCGGCGCGGTCAACCCGTCCGGCCGGCTGAGTGCCAGCTGGCCGCGCACCGAGGGGCAGATCCCCATTTATTATGCCCACAAAAACACGGGCCGTCCGACAGACGGCCCGGGCACGACCCAGTTCGTACAGCCTTTCCGCTCGAACTATTCGGACGAAGCGAACACGCCACAATTCCCCTTCGGTTTCGGCCTGAGCTACACCCGCTTCGAATACGCGGACCTGAAGGTGGAGACGCCTGCCGTGGCCCAGGACGGGGCGCTGGTCGTCAGCCTGAAGGTGAGGAACGCCGGCAGCCGTGAGGGGACGGAAACCGTCCAGCTGTACGTCCACGACCGCGTGGCGTCGTTCGCCCGACCCGTCAAGGAACTGAAGGGTTTCCAACGCCTGTCGCTCGCGCCGGGCGAGGCGCGCCTGGTCCGCTTCGAGGTGCCTGCCCACGAGCTCGGATTCCACGGGCACGAGAACCGCTACCGGGTCGAGCCGGGACGCTTTACGGTCTGGGTGGGACCGGATGCGCTGGGCGGGCTGGAGGCAGAATTCGAAGTTGGGTGAGCGTATTCAATTGCAGAAATCGGGAAATAGAAAGGCCCTCGCTCTGGCGAGGGCCTTGGTTACCAGCTGGGGGCAGAGGATTTGAACCCCTATCGACTGATCCAGAGTCAGTTGTCCTGCCATTGGACGAGCCCCCACCGTACTTGCCGAGGGCGGCAATTCCAGCGGCCGGTATTCTACCATGCCCCACGGTCGCTGTCCAGAGTAAATGCAAATTTGCTCAATCGATTTCAAATCTGCGTACCCGAATCCCGGTATTGTCCCCGCGCCCCGGACAACCTTTGTTATAATAACGGGTCAACACCCGCTGACACTTCGGCATAAGGAAAACGCGATGACCACGAATGAACCCTCCCACCCAACCACGATGGCCTCGGGCAAACTCGGCGCCTTCATCCTCGAAGAGGTGGCCAAGGACCTGCAGAAGGGCCGCTTCAAGTACGTCCGTACCCGCCTGCCACCGGAACCCAACGGCTACCTGCACATCGGCCACGTCAAGGCCTTCCTGATCGACTACTTCACCGCCCGCGAGTTCGGCGGCGAACTGATCCTGCGCTTTGACGACACCAACCCCACCAAGGAAGAGACCGAGTTCGTCGAAGCGATCGAAGAGGACGCCCGCTGGCTGGGCATCCAGTGGGTCAAGGTGACCTTCGCCTCGGATTACTTCGACCGCCTGTACGAATGGGCCATCCGCCTGGTTAAAAAAGGCCTGGCTTACGTCGACGACCAGAGCCCTGAGGAGGTCAGCGCCACGCGCGGCACGCTGACCGAGCCGGGCAAGGCCTCCCCCAACCGGGAGCGCCCGGTCGAGGAGAACCTCGACCTGCTCGAGCGCATGAAGCGGGGTGAATTCCCCGAGGGCAGCCACGTGCTGCGTGCCAAGATCGACATGGCCCACCCGAACATCGTCATGCGCGACCCGGTCATGTACCGCATCATGCGCACGCCCCATCACCGCACCGGCGACAAGTGGTGCATCTATCCCATGTACGACTGGTC
>DATJPX010000052.1:0-6779 GCA_035506155.1 Anaerolineales bacterium | reverse complement strand
CATTGCCAGCCTCGAAGCAAGCCTTACGGAGCGAGAAGCCGGCACATCAATCGTACTATCGATCATCGACCGCCTGGACCGTCCAGCCGCGTTCCCGGATGGATTCCTCGTTCAGCTGGCGCAAGCGGGCTTCGATCAGATGCGCAGGATCGAAGCCGTGACGTCCGAAAAAGCGACCGGGATGAAGCTGCGCGGCTTCCATCTCAATTCGATGGTTCCAGGATGGCAATCTCTTCGGCCTTGAGGACGATCTCGGTCCTCTTCCCGTACGAGAGATTTGGAATCCATTCCGCCAGGATCTCCAAGACGGAAGCGACCTGGAAATGGCGTTTCTTGGTCTCCGGGTGTGGATAATAGACCATCCCCCCATATTCCTTGCCGCCAAATCGAACCACGCAAGCCGAGAAGGAAAAATCCTCCGGCGGGTGCAGGTCGGTCCAGGCCACCTGCCGGAAGGTGTATTGCGGGGCAAGCATTTCGAACGTCAGCGGGGCGATCGAGACGTTCAGCGTCCCCGAATAGAAGCGGTCGAGATCCAGGCCGAGGGCCTTGAAGACCGGTTTTTGTTTGTCGATCGTCCCGTAGGGATAATCTCGCGAGGCCTGCGAAGCCACGCGGTGCCCTTCGACGACTACGCCGGAGACCGGGATCAATGCCCGGCCCATGTCATCCTCCGGCGGATCATCCGTCCGATCGCCCGCAGGAACGGTCCCGCCGGTTGGGAGCTCAACAGACGCAGGTCCTCCGCGAAGGATGAGCGGTCGTCGAGGAACTCGAGCACCCGCCGGACCGGGTTTTTCGCAAAAATGGACGACAGGATCGGCCGCCCAAGCTGCGGCTCTCCCGAAAAGACATCCAAGATGACGGCGTCGTACAGGCGAAAGCGCAGCGGGTCGGGCGGCAGGCCGAATGGGTGGCCCGACCGGACCAGCGAGCGGACGATCCGCTGTGAGTCGCGCTGGATGCGGGTAAAGGCGTACCCCGTCGACGGTTTGACCCGCCCGCCGCGCGTCCCGATCGCCAGGACGCGCCGGCCGAGGCGGCGCGGGAACGGCCGGTCGGTCATCGGGATCATCCCGTGCTCGCGTTCGAGGACCCGGTATTCCCGCAGGCCAAGCCTGCCGGCGAGATAGCTGCTCAGGGCCTGATCGTACTCGCCTTCCGGGAGGAGCGCCGGGGAGAAAAGGGTATATTCCACCAGGGCGTTCGTCGGGCTGAACGGCAAAATATAAAAGAACGTGACACCGTCTCGCTGGGGTGTGCACAGGTCGAACATCGTGACCGTTTGCGGATCGAAGGCTGGGGTATCCGTCTCGATCTCCCAGCCGGTGAAATGCTGCTTGAGGGAGTTGTACCTGCGGACAGCCTCGGTCATATCGGCGGGACGGATGCGACTATCGAAAGCCCAGGTCGCCTGGAAAGTCTGTCCGTTCACCGAAACCGTGGCGCATTCCGGGCCATCCTCGACCTCCCCCGCCCCGCGCAGGAAGGTCACGTTGTGTTTTTCGAGCCCGGCCCGGGCGTAGTTGTAGAAATCCAGGCCGCGGACCATCTGGTAACGGTACGGGGCCAGCTCCCAGGTCCGCTCGAGCGAATCGGACCGGAAGCGCAGCCGGGACCAGGTCCGTCGGGCGATCCGGTCGAAGGGGGTCGGGGCGTCGGTCCAGTAACACCAGGTGCGGTCGTTGGAGTTCTTGGCGTCCTTCTCGACGATCAGGATGGATTGATCCCGGAGTGGGCTGCGGACCAGCTCGAGGGCCAGGCTCAGACCGGCCGCTCCGCCGCCCAAGATGGCGAAGTCGTAGCTCATCGCGGTTCCACCCGCATGAAAACCCCCGGGCGCGGCTCGAGCGTGGCGCCCATGTGGATGTGAACCCGCGGGCGTGTCAGCTTCAGGTCGAAGCGCTGGAACAGACGCGCCAGGACCACCTTCGACTCGACCTGGGCGAAGTTCGCCCCCACGCAGTTGCGCGGCCCTCCGCCGAACGGGAGGTAGGTATAGGGCAGATGCTTCCGGCCGGGCGCGAAGCGGCCAGGATCGAAGCGCTCCGGGTCGGGCCAATGGCGCTCATCGTGATGGGTGCTGTAGATCGAGACCATCACCCGTTCGCCCGGTGGAACGCCGAAACCGCAGACCGACAGTTCTCCGGCGGCCCGACGATTGCCAACGTGGATGGGCGGGTACAAGCGCAAGGTTTCGCCGATCACCTGTTCGAAATAGCCCAGCTTTTCCAAGTCTTCGACCCCGGGAGGCGCGTCCCGAGGCAGGGTTTCCGCCTCGGCAGACAACCGGGAGCGGACATCCTGGTGCGCACCCGCCAGGTAAAGAGCCCAGGCAAGCAGCGCCGTGCTGGTATCGTGCCCGGCGATGAACAGGGTCAGCATCTGGTCGCGGATCAGGTCGTCGCCCATCCCACCGGCGATCAACCCACTGAGCAGATCCCCGCCGGCCGCTGGATGGGCGCGGCGGTCACGGACCAACCCGTAGAGGTATTCGTCGATCGCCGCAATGGATTTGCGGTAGTGCCGGCGCGGCCCCCCTACCAGCCACAAGCCCGGGGAGATGAACTTGAGCATGTCGAGGATAGGGGGGAACAGCCGCGCGAGGTCAGGGGTGATGTCGACATCGAAGAGGGTATCCATGACGACCAGCAGGGCTAGGCGGCGCATCTCGACCAGCATATCGTAAGTCATCCCGGCCTGCCAGGCGTCGACGACCTGGTCGGTGCGCGCCCAGATCTTCCGGATATATCCGGCCACCTGCTGGCGATGGAGGGCTGGCATGATCTCCCGGCGCAGGCGGTCGTGGGAGGCATCGTCCTCGACCAGCAAGCCGTGCCGGAGCAGGCCCGTGACCGGATCAGACTCGGTCCGCCAGCGCAGCCGGTCGCGCCCGTCCACCAGGGCAAAGTGGGTTGCCTCCGGTCCGGCGAGCACCACCGGACTGAATCCGGGCAGCTTCGGCCGAAAGACATAACCTAGCTGGCGGCGCATCGCCGAAAGCGCACCGATCACATTGCGCCGGCCGAACAATTCCCGGAGTGCCGCAAGACCGGCCCGTAGATTTGGAGAAGGAGGAAGGGCTAATTCACTACTATTCATTCTGCAGGTTGATGCCGGGCCGGCCGGCAACGGGTCGGGAAATGCTCACCCGGTCTATTCCAAAGAGTCGATCAAAGCAAGCATTTCGGGATTCTTCGGAATATCACTCATATCGTGTCCGTAATGGACGAAGCGGGCCGTGCCGGTTTTGTCCACCAACACCTGGGCCGGCATGCGCCCGTATTTGAAGATCTTGATCTCCTGGCCATATAGCTTCAGCACCTGGTGGGCAGGATCGGGAATGCCGATGAAAGGCAGGTGGTTGGCCTTGAAATACGCCGCGAAGGCTGCGGCCGGCTCCGGGCCGACCACCAGGATGGTCGTGCCGCGTTTTTCGAATTCGGAAAAGTCTTGGCGCAACTGCGCCATGTGCGCTCGGCAGAACGGTCACATGAAGCCGCGGTTGAAAACCAGCAGGACATGGGTCCGGCCGCGATAATCCGAGAGCCGGACGGGCCTGCCGGTGTAATCCTTGAGCTCGAAATCAGGCGCAGGGGAATTCAGGGCAACTTGTGGCATGCGACCTCCTTGGTGCGGACGGGAACGTCGGTTCGACCTTATGGCAGGATTCTTACAAATTCATCCGCCCTAGCTGGCAATCGCCCTCCGGCGTAGAAGGCTGTAGATCAGCCCGAGGCCGACCAGCAAAGCCGTCGTCAGGGTGGTGATCCACAGGACCGGCATGGCGGCGTTCTTGTAGGCGACCCCGGCCAGGGCCCACAGGATGACCAGGACGAACGCCGCATCCTTGCGGTTGAGACTCATCAGGGTGGCAATCACCAGGACTGCCAGCAGGACGACCAGGAACCAGAAGAGGGCCGGGAGTCCAAATCCCGTCCACTTGAGGTAATCCAGCAGTTCGGTTGCATTGGCGATGGTTGCGACCGTGATCCAGCCCAGGTAAACGCTGAACGGAACCCGCACCAGCCAGGTCTCGGCAGTCGAGGCCTTCGTGACCCCAATCCCGAGCCGCAGGTAGATGGCGATCAGGGCGGCTAGCAGGACCAGCATGGCAGCCAGAGTCCCAACAAAAAGTTCATAGTGCCAAAGGAAGAGCCAGAGAATGTTGGCAAGCGAGGCCAGGACAAAGAAGCCATCCACGCTGCGCAGGCGCGGATCCTCGCGCCGGGCCGGCAGGACCTGGTAGATCCCATAGGCGATCAGGCCGATGTAGATCAGCCCCCAAATGGCGAATACGTATCCCGCCGGGACGAACCAGACGTGGAAACGGTCCGAGATGGCGGCGGTATTCAATCCGTTGATCGGCAGGGCATCCGCCAGTACATTGACGACCAAAGTCGCCAGCACACTGATCAGAACGACATATTGACGAAGGGTATTCTTCATGCAGTCTCCGATTTCTCCAGGGCGATCTCCAACACGGTATCCTTCGCGCCGTGGCGGGCGCGTTGCCCATCGAAGAGTTTTTTGAGCCAGCCGTATTTCTTGTCGAGCAGGCGATTGATCCGCTCATCTTCCACCGGATCGGTGATCTCGCTCACCCGGGCCGGCACCCATGGACCGGTCGGCGTCCCGTCCATCCTGCAGGGGGCGACGTTGGCCCGCCCGTCGTTGTGGATGCGCTTGACTTTCCCTGAAGTTGCCACCGTGCTAACGTAAAGCAGCTCCCCATCCAGCACGAACCAGACAGGCGTCTTCACGCCGATGCCGGTCTTGCGAAAGGTTTCGAGGTTCAGATAATTTTTCTTTGCAAACCGCTCCAATTCGCTCATATCCACTCTCCCTTATTCGCGCAATCATACATCGAAAGACAGTCCTTATTTCGAAAAGGAATGCAGGAAATCCACTGTAGCCTGGACGATCTGCGCCTGCTGGTCCTGGCGGGAAATCGAAGCCGGATTGTCGCCGGATTGCGGGCCGTACCAACCGAACCCGGCGTGGTCCCCACCCTGGATGGGAACCCAGGTGGCATCGGCCGGGAGGAGCTTCCGGGAGGCTTCGATCTTGGCCGGCGTGGACAGGCCGTCCAGCGTGCCGGAGATCGACAGCACCTTCAAGCCGCTTCCGGAAAGGTCATCGCTGCCAGCCGGATAGGAGGCCCACAATACCAGTCCGACCAGCCGGTCCGGGTGGGAATGGGCGAAATTGGCCGCCATCGAGCCGCCGAGCGAATGCCCGCCCACGCTCCAGTAGATGATCTCTGGGTGACTCTCGATGACCGCTTCAGCCGCGTTCGGGTCGAAGACTGCCAGGTTGAGCGGCATGGGAACGATCACCACCAGGGTCCCCTGTGCGGCGATCGACCGGGCGGCCGGAGCATAGGCGCGATAGTCCACCCGGCCACCCGGATAGATGATCAAACCGGTCAGCGGATTCGCTCCCGTTGGCGTGAAGGTCAGCCACTTCCCCGAATGGACCGTCACCTGCGTGTCCGATTGGAGGGCCGCCAGGGCCTCCGGCATGGGCCGGGCGGGCGTATCTGCCCAGATGACAAAGGCTGCCATCAGGAAGACGACGGCACCAAGTGTGTATAAGAGGACACGCAGTCCCAGGCGTTTCGGTTTTTCTTTTTCGAGCATTTTGCCTCCTAAATTCCAGTCGTCCGACTGATCTTACTATCGCTCCTCCGATAGGGGCTCGAAAGCCGAGGGGATGAGCTTGACATGGATCTCGACTTTGCGGGCCGGCAGGCGCAGGAGCTGGCGCAGGCCTTCCCGAAGGAAGCCGGCAAGCACCGTGACCCTCGAGCCAACATGCACGTACAGCCCGGTCTTCCCGTCGGTGGCGGAGGAGGCCAGCCGAAGCGCTTTGCGGGCCGGCACTTCCGGCGGTTGGCCGATGGCCCGGATCAGGAAGGGCATAAAGCCCGTCAATCGCTTTTCGTAACCGGCGAAAGTGGTCACTTCGGTCAGCAGGTCGGTGTCCATCAGGCCCGGCTGGAGGGCGTACACCCCCACCCCGCTGTCCTTGTACTCCTTCGCCAGGGCCAGGGTGAAGACCCGGATCCAGGACTTGGTCGAGGCGTAAGGGTTCTGGTTGGCCACCGGTCCCTTGTCTCCGGCCCCCAGGATATTGATCAACTTGCCGGATTTGCGGGGCAGGAAATGACGCATGGCCGTGATGGAACCGTAATAGGCGCCGAACATGTTCGTCCGCAACACGCTCAGGAAGTCATCGGGAGCGATGTTCAGGGTGGCGCCATAAGGGCCGGCAATCCCGGCATTGTTGACCCAGACGTCGAATCCGCCGCAGGTCTTTATAGCGAAGCGGGCCAGGGCCTCGACCTGCTTCGGGTCCGACACGTCGCAGACGAACGCGGCAGCCTCCAATCCCTCCGCTCGGATGGAGGCGACGTTCAACTCGATGTCTTTCTTCGAGCGAGCCGACAGGATGACCTTGGCCCCGGCCCGGGCATATTCGACCGCGATCGCTTTTCCCAGCCCGCGGCTGGCTCCTGTGATGACGGCGACCTTCCCTGCGAGTGTTTTCATACTGCTCCTGATTGGATCGGAAGCGGAGAAATGCGGGGATACGCGGATGTCTTTCTTTTCATTCCATTCTTTTCCGCGTTCTTACAGTTGCCCGCCTCCTATTGTTCGGAAATTAACGCTACACCAGCCGGCGCTTTGCGGAATCGGTCGGCGATCCAGATGCCCAGCGCCACCAGGCCGGCCAGCACGAAGACCAAAAGGTATTCGATCAATGGGATACGTAAA
>DATJPX010000051.1:0-13400 GCA_035506155.1 Anaerolineales bacterium | reverse complement strand
GTGATGAGCGACGCCGCACCTAGGATCAGAGACGCAAGGGTGGTGAAGTATGCTTGCTGCCGGGAGGCTGCATGCAAAATATGAGGATCGGGCGAAAGAATCCGATCGATCAATCCCTTGAAGGTCAGTTTCTCTTTTTCTGACGGCATCAGGGTCTCCTTATGCGTGATGACATTGAAAACTTACTGGCGGCCAGGTAAAAGTTCAACTCATTTCCCAGATCGGTTTGCCATTCAGGATATGGCGGATTTGATCGGGAAAACGATCGGGGTCGAGCGGTTTGCCAAGGAATCCATCGAATCCAGACGACCTGGCTTTTTCCATCTGCTCGAGACTTGCCTCGGCAGTGACCGCCACGATCGGCACTTGTTTCAATCTTTCAGAGGCGCGTATCTTCTTCAGGGCACCGTAGCCATCTTCATATGGAAGGCGAATATCCATCAAGATCAAATCCAGCCTCGGCAGGGTGTCTGCATACTCCACGACTTCGTAGCCCGAGGTTTTCCACTCACAATGGATTCCAAGGTAACCGAGCATGCGGGCGATCAGAACGAAATTGGATACATTGTCCTCCACGACCAAAACAGTGCAGTCTTTTGGAATCGCGGACTTCCGGCCAGCCTGGGTGTCGGACAGAGGATTCTGGATAGTGTCTTGAGAGTCAGCCATAGTCTACTTTTTCCTCAAATAGCGTTCGATTTGCTGGGGGAGGAGATCGATGTCGATCGGTTTTTGGATGTAGCCGTCGCAGCCAGCTTCCAGGGATCGCTCCCGATCACCGCGCATAACATTCGCTGTTAGCGCAACGATGGGGACGCTTTCGAAACCCGTCATGGCCCGAATCTGGGCGGTTAATGTATATCCATCCACTTCAGGCATGTTGATATCCATCAGGATTAGATCCGGATGCAGGGTCTTGAGCTTTTCAACGCCTTCGACCGCGTTTCCAGCTTCCGCGATCGCATAACCCTCGGCCATGAGAATTCTTCTGATTAGTGTTCGATTGTCAGTGTTGTCTTCGATGTACAGAATGAGTTCGTTGCTCATAGCGGGTAATCTGCCTCCAATGAATCATTTTAACATGTCAATTGTCTGACGACATAACAGCATCCTTACAATCTCTTCAATTCTTATGTGAAGTTGACCAAATATATTATATGCGCTGTTTCAATTAATGGCTATTCATATCGAGAATTAATTACCGATTCTCATAAATAAAAACCGCCAGCGCGGTGCATTCTGGCGGTTCCCGAAAGGATTTGATTGGAGCGGGTGATGGGACTCGAACCCACGATATCTTGCTTGGGAAGCAAGCGTTCTACCACTGAACTACACCCGCGCAGGCACGTATTATACCAAAAAACTATTCAACACCTTTTGCGAATTTGTCGAAGATTTCCCAGGCCATCACGCCTGTTTTCCGGAAATACTCGAGCGTATTCCCCTGGAATCAAGCCTGCCGGTCCAAGAGCATTTGGGTCAATTCGAATAAGGCCTCGCCCGGTTTGCCTCGCGGATCGGCTGCCCGTAAATTCTCCAGGGCCCTGTCTGTCATTTGGTCGGCCACCTCCTGGGTGTAGAGTTTTGCCCCTTCGCTGGCCAATTGTTCTGCCAGGGCTCGAACTTCATTCTCTGCGACTGGGCCGGCGGACCAACGGCTGGCGAAGGCCCCCTTTTTTTCCAACCCGTATAATACTGGGAGCGACTTTTTTCCCGTGGTCAGGTCGGATTCTGTCGATTTCCCTGTCAGGGCGGAATCTCCCCAGATTCCCAGGAAATCGTCCTGGACCTGGAAGGCCAGGCCAAGGAAATGGCCGAAATTCCGATAGGCGTCCTGGGCGGGTTGGTCCGCGCCGCCCAGGAGGGCGCCGACCCGTGTGCAGCCGGCTAATAAAGCCGCAGTCTTGCCCGATACCATCGGCCAATAATCCTCGATAGTCAGGTTGGCGCGTTTCTCGTATGAGATGTCGAGGAATTGCCCGGAACTCAACCCCAGGCAGGCTTCCTGGACGATTTGGCCGGCCTGGAGGGCAATCTCGGCCGGATATTTAATGCGCGTATCCAACGTAGCAAGGTGGGCAAGGATAAAAAGAACATCGCCGACGTTGATTGCCTGCGGCATGTCCCATTTCTTCCATACCGTCGTACGCCCACGACGCAGGTCTGAGGCATCCTGAATGTCGTCGTGAACGAGGGAAAAGTTATGGATCAGCTCGACAGCCGCAGCCGCCGGGAGGGCGTCCTCCCATTTGCCTCCAGCAGAGGCGGTCGTCAGCAGGACGAGCAAAGGCCGGATGCGCTTCCCCCGGGCTTCCGGACCGGCTCCCTCGCCCGTCCAGCCCATGTGGTAAGTCAGCATGTCGTAGAAGGGGCGCAAGCGCGGTTCGTCGAGGCGGGCAACAGTCCGTTGAAGCTCGTCCTCGATGGCGGGGAGCATGGTCGATGTAAAGTCTTGAAGGGTCATGGTTTGTCCCAGATGCGGTGGATGGCGTCGATGGTTTCGAGCGGGATTTGCCAGAGATCCCAGGAAAGGACCAGGCCGTCTGCAGCCCGGCAGGCTTTCAGATCTTCCTGGATCTGTTTTGGGCTGGATTCGTGGATGGTCTTCACTTTGACGAGAGCGACTCCTGCCAGCAGATCGGTGATGCCTTTCCTGCGCCCTCTCTGGATTTCCAGGGCTAGCGTTTCGGACCCGAGGCCCGCTTTGGCAAGTTCGGATTTCTTGGTCGGGACGGGAAGCCCACTGCCATCCCGGAGACACTTCAGCGCCTTGCTCTCTGTCAAACCGCGTTCGATCAGCCAATTGGTTAACCCCAGCAATTCGAAGGAGATGCCTGCCGGACCGAAGACCCGCGGGTAAATCATCAGCTTGATCCAGTCACAGTGCCGGTCGAGTTCGGTCAGGTCCTGGCCGACCATACGGGTAAGGGCGGGAGAGAAACAATCCAGGCCGACGGACAGGCGCAGCTCATCCGCCTGGTGAGTGGTTGTTTCTATGACATCCGTGATGTTCTGTTCGCGAAAATCGAGGAAAGCTTCCAGGAGGATGGCGGGTGTTTCGGGACGCCCGAGCAGGCTGCTGACGAAGTGGCGAGCCCCGTCCGCGTCGGTGATCAGCGAGTCGATGTACCGGCGGACGAGGTTCAGGTCCAGGCCGGTTTCGGCCGCCTTGCGGGTGCAGGATTTGCAAAAACAGCCCAGGTGGCTGGCGGGATCCACGGCCGGGGAAGGGAAGCGGATGCGGTCGAGGAAGATGCCTTGGAAATAGCCGAGCGCGGCGATTCCTTCCAGACGCTTTGCCAGGAAATCCTGCACACCGGGCCGGTTGGGACAGAAGAAGGTGAAGTCCGGATTGCCGGCGTGACCGGGTACGGGCCTGCCGTCCAATCCCAGGACGGCCCATTCGGGCGGGACAGGGGTGCGTGAATCTCCCGTCAACCATGTTTGCCAGCGGTACAGGCGGACGTTCAGCGCGTTGGCTTCCTTGGCAACGGCTTCCTCCACTTCGAGAGGCAGATCCCAGTCTAGCAGGACCATCGAAATGGGTAACCGGTCGCAGGCAATGCGCAGCCGCTCGCGCGCTTGTTGGGGCGTGATGTCCTTGGGGCGGCTGCCGAGGTATTGCACGGCGAATGATGTCATGGCTGCGGTGGGAAGACGTCCAGAACCGTGAAATCCACCCAGAAGAGGGCGGAGGTATTGGGGACATTCTTCAAGATCGACTGGCCGATCTCCAGCGGCGGATCATTGAGGCTGCCCCACCAGCGTTTGTCGTCCGGATAACCGAACTGGAAGGCAACAGGCGAATCGGCGAAATGCTTTCCCCAGCCTGCGAATTCGCCGATCATTTGCTGGAAGCTCTCGAATTGCTGGCTGTCATCCACAAAGACGATCCCTTCCCGGTAGCTGGGCGGCATCCAATTGTAGTCCCAGTGCTTCAGGAATAGACGATAGGCCGGGTTGTGCGCCCGCACTGTTTTCGCCCAGATGGATGCCTCCGCATCCGTGACCGGTGTGCCCTCGGCGGTGCCGTTGGATTTATACCACTCGACATCCACGCCAAATCCGATGACCGAAGGATGGTGGCCGTAGTGGCCGAGGACCAGATCGATCAGACTTACCATGTCTGCATTGCCCGGTTCGACCTGCAACCAGATTTTGAAACCTTTCTGATCGAACAAGTTCAAGGCCTGCTCGTTCATGTCGGTATAGGCGAAGGTTATGTTCGGATCGCTCGTCTTCACTGGGAAACTGAGATAAGTGCCGGGGTCGGTAAAATTGCCGACGATCCAGATGGCTTCCGGCTGCGAACCCGGAAATTTGGCCGACATCCTGTCGCCGACGGAGACCCAGTAGTCTGGTCCCGGATCGTAGGATGGACCGTAGGATGAGAATCGAAACCCTGCTCCGAGGTTGGACTGGGGAGGAACGGATGGCGTGGCAGGGATGGGGTGCGTGGACATACAACCGGCCAGGAGAAGAATTCCAAGTAATATTTTACAGGATTTCTTCATATTGGACTTCACCGATTAAGAACCTGTACCAGTGTACTGGTTGACGCCAAGCATCCAGATCCAATACGTCAGGGCGAACAAGCCGATGCCGACCAGCGGGGTGAAGTAGATCAGTGGGGAAACTTCCTGAGGGCGCAAGAAGAGTTGGGCCGGGAAAAAGGCGATGAATCCGATCGGGAGGAGGAATGTAAACACGAAACGGAATGCCCCGTCGAAAATACTCATCGGGTAGGGGGAAAATTCCCGCAGCTTCCAAGCCAGGTTCAAGACCGGGAAAGAATTCGTGATCCAGAATGCAGAGCAGCTGGCGATGGTCACGATGGAGATTAGGACGAGGGACGCGCCGAAAAGAACGGCCAGGAGAAGGAGAACGTTGAGCGGTCCCCAATGGATGCCGAGTTTGATCGATGCGTAGATCAGCAGAACGACCCCCAACGCCAGCTGGGTAAGGCCTTTCAAGTCGAAGCGCTCCGACAGGTAGTAGAACATCATGTTCAATGGACGGAAGTAGTATTTCAGGAATGTCCCGAGTTGGACATCGTAGCGCAGCCACCAGACCTGGTCGAAAAGGATTTGCATGGGCGAGATGGCGATCATATAGAAAGCGTAGATGAACACCATTTCCATGAAATTCCAGCCGGCCAGGTTGGGAATGGATTGGAACAGCACCCAGAAGACGGCGAGTGTGGCCAGGCTGGTGAAAAACATTCCGATGGAGCTGATGATGAAATCGGCGCGATATTGCATCCGCGCCTTGATGTATTGGGCCTCGATCAGGAAATACAAGCGGAAGTAGCGCAGGAGTGTCTGCACGTCAGCCTCCGCTCACCCGCAGGACTTTGATCGCCTGGACATAAAATAGGCGGGTCAGGACGAACGATGCAACGGTCCAGGCGAATTGAACGCCAATCATGGAAATAAAAACGCCCCAGCCTTGGTCAGGTTTGGCGATCATCGTCAGAGGCGTGTAGTAGATGGTCTGAAATGGCAGCCAGAGCAAGACCTTCTGGATGGCGTCCGGGAAGAATTGCAGAGGAAGGAGCGCCCCCGAGAGCACGGTCACGATGATCTCCTTGGTCATGCTCAGCCCCCAAGTGGATTCAGTGTAGAAAGCGGCCAGGCCAACTGCATAGTCGATGTTGAAACTGATCAAGAATGCCATGACCAGGCTGAGTGGAAAGAACAGCAATCCGGGGCCAAGAGGGATCGAAACCTTGAAAACGAAGATCAGGAGCAGGACCGTCGGGACGGTAATTGCTACCAGATTTGTTACCGTAAAGCCCAGGTTGTTGGCCAACCAATAAAGCTGGTAATCCAACGGCTTGGTCAAATAGACGGCGATCTTCCCGTCGTTGATCTCGCGCGAGATCGACCATTCGGCATAAGTCTTAAGCAGGATAAAGACCGTGCTCCCGAGAGCAACGTAGATAAATGCCTCGTTGAAGGTCAACCCATGAAGAGTTGTGGAATTCCGATAGATGCTGTGCCAGAGGAAGTAGGCTACGAACAGGTAGACGACGTTGCCCAGGATCGTGAAGATAAAGCCGAAGCGGTAGACAAGCCCGGTGATCATCGAGCCGCGCAGGATCGCCCAGTATGTGCGGACGTGTTTCATCCCAGCGCTCCATCGTAAACTTTTCGGACCACATTCTCCATCGCGATCTCGACAATACGAACGTCATAGACCGGGAAATTGGACATGACGAAGTTAAGCACGTCCGAGAGAGGGGTGCGCGCCTGATCGATGGTGACGTCCGTCCAGAAATCTTCCGTGGAGGCGACGGCAATCCCGCCTTTCTTGCCGAACTTGCCGTCCAGTTTTTTCTGCAGGACCGACAGGGTGGAGTCGTTGAAATCCTCGATCTGAAGCTTTAAGGTCCGGTAGGCGCCGAACAGGGCGTTGACCTTCTTGATGTCGCCGTCGTAGAGGATCCTGCCCTTGTCGATGATGATGATGCGATGGCAGAGCGCTTCCACGTCGCCCAGGTCGTGGGTGGTCAGGATGATGGTGGTATTGCGGGTGCGATTGAGCTCCTGGATGACCGAGCGAATCTTGGCCTTGATGGAAATGTCCAGGCCGATGGTCGGTTCGTCGAGGAAGACCACCTGGGGATTATGCAAAAACGAAGCGGAGATGTCGCATAACATGCGTTGTCCGAGCGACAGGGTGCGGACTTGCTGGGTGTAGAGTTTGTCCAGCCCAACCAGCCGGCTGAACAGCCCCATGTGTTCGTCGAAGGTCTGCTTGTCGACTTTGTAAATTTCCTTGAGGATCTTGAACGATTCGATCACCGGCAGATCCCACCAGAGCTGGCTGCGCTGTCCAAAAACAACTCCCATGATCTGGGCCTGACGGATGCGGTTGGAGTAGGGGGCATGCCCGTTGACCTGGATGGTCCCCTCGGTTGGCTTGAGGATTCCGGTCATCATCTTGATGGTGGTGGATTTACCCGCTCCGTTAGGCCCGATGTAACCGACGATCTCGCCCGGCTGGATGTCGAAGGAAATCCCGTCGACTGCCTTGACCGTGCGGAAATCGGTGGAAAAGAGGTCGCGGATCGCCCCGGCCATCCCTTGGTGGCGGTTGAGGATCTTGAAATGTTTGCTCAGGTTGTCGATGTGAATGAGGTCCGTCATGATATCCATTCCCGGCTAATCTAGAATAAATATTCTATCATGGAGTTGTATGGACTGCAAACGAATTGGAGGATAACTCGTTTGTCGGAATGAAATCTCCCATCGGCAAACGGGAATTATCCATCTCCCCTGACGGATATTCGTTCTTAAGGCGTCAGTATTCCGAACCGGTGCAGATCCGCTTCGAGTTGGGCGGGGGAGGTGAATTGGACGGTCGAAAACCCGAGCGCTTGGGCGGAGACAATATTCTTGGGTGAATCGTCGATCAGGAGGCATTCTTCCGGTTTTCGATCGACCTTTCGAAGGAGCAAGTTGAAAATGGCCGGATCGGGCTTGATCAATTTGACTTCTCCCGAAACGACGATCGCGTCGAAATAGTTGAAGAAATCGTATTTATGCCGGACGATCGAGAACTTCTCTGCGGACCAGTTCGTCAAACCGTACAAATCATACGGCGATTGTTTTAACTTGCGCAGGATGTCGACGGTTTCCGGATTGATCCCGGTGATGGATTCCTCCCACTCCACATCGTAGGCGTGGATCAGAGAGGCGTACTGCGGGAACTGGGCCGAGAGATCGAGCACGGCCTGGGCAAAAGGATAACCTTTGTCCTGCGAGAGATTCCATTCGACGAAATTGATCTCTTTCATGAAGCGATCCGTTGCGGCCGGATCGTTGTCGAAGTACTTGTCGAATAGCCTGTGCGGGTCCCAGTTGATGAGGACGCCGCCAAAGTCGAAGACCAGGGAGCGAATGGATGTGAGCATTGTTTTCTGAACTCGGGAATTAAAGAATTGTTCTCAGTTTTACATGATGGAGTGCCGGGAGGGAACCGGTGCCAGTCGCGAACATGGCCACCTGGATCTGGCGTTTCGTCAGCCGCATCAGTTCCACGGCTTTCTCGGTCGAGATCGCCGCCGCTTTCAGGAAGTTGCCGGCCATGCCGCCGAGCGTGGCGCCGAGGGCGAGGCATTTGGCGATATCCAGCCCGTCTTTGATCCCCCCGCTGGCAAAAACGGTCATTCCGGGGGCGACTTTCCTGACGTTCAGGATCGAATCCGCGGTGGGGATGCCCCAGCCGACGAATGTGGCCGCCAACTGGCGGGTGAACTCATCGGGAGCGCGGTACATCTCGACTTGCGACCAGCTCGTCCCTCCGGCGCCGGCCACGTCGATGGCTGCCACGCCGCAGTTCACCAGAAGCTGGGCGGTTCTCGCCGAGATGCCCCAGCCGACCTCTTTGACGATCACAGGCTGCTCGAGCTTTTTGCAGACCGTCTCGATCTTCTTTGCCAATCCGGCGAAATTCGTGTCGCCGCCGGCCTGGACTGCCTCCTGCAGCGGGTTCAGGTGCAGGATCAGCGCGTCTGCACGGATCATCTCCACGGCGCGGCGACATTCGTCGATCCCATATTCGTAATTGAGCTGGACGGCGCCCAGGTTGGCGAAAAGCAGGGCGTTCGGGGCGGCCTGGCGGGCGACTGCGAACGTCGGGGTTTGCTCGGGGTGCTCGAGGCCGGCGCGCTGGCTGCCGACGCCCATCGCGATGCCAACCTCCTCTGCTGCCTCGGCCAGGCGTTGGTTGATCTCGCCGGCCTCTTCCGTCCCTCCGGTCATCGAAGAGACCAGGATGGGAGCGTTGAGTTTTTTGCCGAACAGGCGCAGGGTGGTGTCGACTGCTTCCAGGTCCAGCTCTGGCAGCGCCTCGTGCATGAACTGGTAGCGTTCGAGACCAGAGGTCAATCCCGAGCGAACGTCCTTTTCAAGATTGATCTTAAGGTGATCGGATTTCCTTTGGTCGATTGGCGCAACTTTTTTCATGAGTCCGTGTTCCGTCTATTGAATTATACTGGCAACCCGGTTACAATTGGGGCCAGCTTATTCCAAGGAGGAACCCATGGCGAGTACGTTTGATGAAGTAAAGGCAATTATTGTGGATCTTTTGGGCGTGGACGCTGCCAAGGTCAAGCCCGAGGCCCGTTTCCGTGAAGACCTGGAAGCCGATTCGCTCGATTTGGTCGAGCTCATCATGAAGTTCGAAGATACCTTCGGCGCCGAGATTTCAGATGAAGAGGCCCAGAAGATTACCACCGTGGGGGATGCTGTCAAGTTCGTCGAAAGCCAGAAAGCCAAGAAATAATCTCTCGACAGACCCTTTGTGGCACACAACGCCATGTGCCGCTTTTTCATAAAGTTTCGGGACGACCGATCCGATCGTCCCGAAACTTTTTTTACTTCAGCAGGGAGGGGATTTCCTCCGGGTGCTTGGCGACTTTGACGCCGGCGGCTTCGAGGGCATTGACTTTGTCCGCCGCAGTCCCCGAGCCACCTTCGATGATGGCGCCAGCGTGCCCCATCCGCTTTCCGGGAGGTGCGGTTTGACCGGCGATGAAGGAAACGACCGGTTTGGTCATTTTCGAGGCGATAAACTGGGCGGCCCTTTCCTCGTCCGAGCCGCCGATCTCGCCGATCATCACCACTTTTTCGGTCCGCGGATCCGCCTCGAACATGTCCAGGCAGTCGATGAAATTGGTCCCGTTGATCGGATCGCCGCCGATCCCAACGCAGGTGGTGGCACCCATGCCGGCCTGTTTGAGGGCATAGAGAACCTCGTACGTGAGCGTGCCGGAGCGGGAAACGACCCCCACGTTCCCGGGGATGGCGATGTCTCCGGGGATGATCCCGACCTTGGCCTCGTTGGGAGTAAGCAGGCCGGGGCAGTTCGGACCGAGCAGGCGCACGCCTTTCTGGTCCATGTACTCGCGGACCCGCATCATGTCCTGGACCGGGATGCCTTCCGTGATGCAGACGATGAACGGGATCCCGGCGTCGGCCGCTTCGAAAATGGCGTCCGGCGCGAAACGGGCGGAGACGAAGATGATGGATGTATTTGCGCCGGTCGCCTCGACGGCCGCCCGGCAGGAATCGAAGACCGGGACCTTTCCGTTCAGGACCCATTCGCCGCCCTTGCCCGGGCGGGTTCCGGCGACGACCTTGGTGCCGTACGCCAGCATTTGCTCCGTATGAAAGAGACCTTCGTTACCGGTGACGCCCTGCACGAGCAGGCGGGTGTCCTTGTTGACGAGAATGCTCATCTTGCCTCCTATGCCTTCGCCGCCGCCACGGACTTCCTGGCTGCGTCCGCCAGGGTCTCGGCCGTGATCATCTTGGCATCCGCCAGTAGTTTGCGGCCTTCCTCGGCGTTCGTCCCGACCAGCCGCACCACCATCGGGATCTTGGGCTTGACTTCCTTGAGGGCGGCCAGGATGCCCCGGGCGACCTCGTCACAGCGGGTAATCCCTCCGAAGACGTTGAAGAGGATCGCTTTGACGTTTTTATCCGACAGGATGATGCGCAAGGCGGCTGCAACCTTGTCCGCGCTGGCGCCCCCGCCGATATCCAAGAAATTAGCCGGTTCGCCGCCGAACAACTTGACGATATCCATCGTCGTCATGGCCAGGCCGGCGCCGTTGACCATGCAGCCGATGTTGCCTTCGAGCTTGATGAAGGAGAGCCCGTATTTGCGGGCTTCGGTCTCTGCCGGGGCCTCTTCATCCACGTCGCGCATCTCGCCGAGATCGGGGTGGCGGAAGAGGGCGTTGTCGTCCACCAGCATCTTCCCATCCAGGGCCAGAAGGGATTTTTCCTTGGTGATGACCAGCGGGTTGATCTCGGCAAGGGTGGCATCGCAATCCATGTAGGCGTGCCACAGGCCTCGGGTGATCTCCCCGAACTGTTTCCAGTACTCGTGAGGCAGGTCGATCCCGAGGGCGATGTCGTTGGCCTGGTAATCGCGCAGCCCGAGGAGCGGGTCGATGTGGACCTTGATGATCTTCTCAGGTGCCGTTCGGGCCACCTCTTCGATCTCCACGCCGCCGGCCGAAGATGCCATCATGACCGGGCGCCGGGCGGTGCGATCGTTGGTGATCCCCAGGTAGATTTCATGATCGATGTTGGCGGCTTCGTCGACCAGGACCTTGCGGACCGGGAGGCCTTTGATTTCCATCCCCAGGATCTGGGTGGCAGCTTCTTCGGCCTCTTTGGGCGACTTGGCGACTCGTACGCCGCCGGCTTTGCCGCGTCCGCCGACCAGTACCTGCGATTTAATAACAACGCGGCCACCCAATTCCTCGGCGATCTGTCTTGCCTCGGTTGCGGTAGCCGCCACCCGTCCCTTCGGGATCGGGACGCCATACTTGGCGAAAATCTGCTTCGATTGATATTCATGCAGCTTCATGAAGCTCTATCCTTCCTTTTTGAGGATTTCTAAAGCTTTGGGATTATACCATCGGGCCAATCCGATTTCATTCCAGTAGAATAACACAACTGCTTTCGAGAAACAATTCCTCGAAAGCAGTTGTGCCGTTCATGCTCTGGCGGACCCGACGGGATTCGAACCCGCGATCTCGGCCTTGACAGGGCCGCATGTTTGGCCGCTACACCACGGGTCCAGAAGCGGGCTGAATATACCATATGCATTTTCTGGCGTCAAGGCGCTCCGGCCCCGTAACTGGATGCATCTGTGGGAGTCTGTCCCGAAGGGTCATAAACGTAGACGAAATCGCCGATGTTGGCCCAATTGAAGAGCCAATGGGAATCACCGATTGAGAGATTGACGCAGCCGTGGCTGCGCGGATAGCCAAATCCGTTATGCCAGTAGGCGCCGTGCAGGGCGCGCTTTTCGTCGAAGTACATCGTGAATGGCACGTCTTCGAGGTAGTAGTAATCCGACTTGTCGGCCGCGGTGGATCCACTCATCGGAGTGGTGATATCTTTCTCGTAGATCTTGAACACTCCGGGGCGGGTCCAGAACGGCTTGGCTCCCGATGCGACCAGGGTGGCGAAGACCAGTTGGTTGTTGTCGTATACCGACAGGGTTTGTTCGAACAGGTTCACCTCGATCCAGCGGTTGGAAGTAACCCCCTGGGGCGGATCGGTGTGCGGATCGACGCGGCCGATGTAGCGGGCATCGATCCACTCATTCGGTGCAACCAGGTTCCAGGTGATGTTATCGACCTTCTGCGTGGCGTAGATCTGGACGACCTGATAGCGATACCAGGTGTTGCCGCTGTCTGGACCGTTCAACCCGGGGCTGGTACGGGATTTGACTGTCCCGAGGACCCAGCCGAACGGATTGCGCGGCTGGGAGCTGAACTGCAGCCCCTGGAAGGTTGGCACCGCGGCGCGTGCCCCGAACCCGGCGATCCAGGCTCCCGAGCGCAGCAAGTAAAAGACGCCCTGATCCGTGTCGACGCGCTGCTGGTATGAGACGTACAGGAAGCCGGGAGCCAGCACCTGCGAAGGATGGTTGGCTTCGGCATCCTGCAGCGATTGGTAGAGCGGCGTGCCTGTATCGTCCACCTTGAAGTAATGGTAGGGGATGTCGTTCAAGGCGCTGTCGGGTTTGAAGGACGGGAGGGGAAGGGTCGGGTAGGGAATCCCGGTCGCGGCCGCCTGGGTCAGGAATTGGGCCGGACCGAGGGGGACGCAGTCATCGGGTGCGGTGGTGTAGACCCCGGGCGGACAGACGACCGAACCCGAATCGGGCTCCGGGTCCGCGGCGGGCTGGGGACCCGGGAGGGCGCGAAGGCTCTGCAATGGAAGCAGCGAAAGAACGGTAAAGAGGGTCAGTAAATGTTGGCGCATATTCGTTTTCCAATAACTGGGAGGGGATTATAGCATGTTTAACCATTTATCTTTTTTGTAATGGAACTGAATTGAGTAGGCAACTTGACACATTGTGCCCCCTGTGCTACATTTGTCTAAGTCCATTTTTCGTTAAGAAACTGCTGATGGCAGGAGGCAGATTTGACCAAGAATCGTACTCAAATGATGGTGGATCGTCTGCGGGAATTGCAGGCATCCTCTCCGGATACGGAAGCTTCGGCAGTTGTCAGCGTAGATGGGCTAAGCATCGCCTCGGCTTTACCCCAAGGGGTCGAAGAGGATCGTGTATCGGCCATGTCGGCCGCCATGCTTTCGCTCGGCGAGCGCATCGCTACGGAGCTCGGGCGTGGATCACTCGAGCAGGTCTATATCAAAGGGGAAAAGGGTTACGTCGTCCTTATGTCGGTTGGCCAGGAAGCAGTCCTCACCGCCCTGGCCCGTGAGCAAGCCAAACTTGGTCTGATCCTTCTTGATATGCGCCGCGCAGCGGAAGACTTGACGAAACTAATTTGAGGTGGCGGAGACTATGGAGCTCATCCCAAAAAGTGGTTTTTATTACGCCAATAAATTCACCCGCATTGC
>DATJPX010000050.1:0-3694 GCA_035506155.1 Anaerolineales bacterium | reverse complement strand
GAGCGGTAGAAGGCGTCGGACCAGCGGTTGAGGATCTTCCCGGTCAGGAACAGCTCGTTGTGAGAGGTGCCAAACGGAGTCGCGTATTTCAGTTTCACCTCGGGAGGGGTGCAGCCCGGCTTGATTCTGCGATAGCTATGTTCCGCAAACGGCTGATAAGGGAAGGCCAGCGCCGGCCGATCCGCCATAATCCGGTGAAGACGGGAAGGCTGGATCTTGCCGCCCCCGGTAAAGACCTCCAGGATTCGCCCCACCGACCGCTCCGTATACGCCCCGGAACGGGCCAAAGCCAGGGTCAGCGGCGCGCCGGAACACAGGTCCGCATGGTTGCGGATCGAGTTGGCCGTCCCGTAAATCCCAGGTTCAAGAATCGTGGTGGCCTCATCCCCTTTCAAAAGCCGATCGGCCGCCGCCATGCCCTCCTGGAGGTTTCTCCCCGGCGCCACCACGATATAGGCTGAACCTGCAGCCGCCTCATACAGAAACTCCTGATAACGAACCCATGCTTCCCGTTCGTGGTCAAAAACCTGATATTCGCGGCAAGGATGCACCCCGCGCGGCAGCCTCGCATCCCCTTTGGGGTTAAGGTCAACCAGGGTCTTCATGGTCATTTATCCATTGTAACGCTCAGGCACCCATTCGCTGGCTCCTGTCACAGGTTTCACGGGCGAGCATATAATGGGGAAACGATGATGGAAGCTGAGACAGCCGCAAGAGATGAAGCGGCACGACTGATCGCTACGCCAGGGTTGCAGCAGCTACTTGACCGGTTTGCCCAGGAACATTTCCTGCGGTTCGAGGAACCTGCGGCCAACCTGTTCGAGTTTCTGACCTCGAACACCATCCGCTCCAGCGACGAGAGCTTTCTCGGCGAAGAGGACTTGACCGCTTTCATTGCCGAGGCACTGGAGCTGCCCTTCCTGACCAATAGCCACCTTGGCGCCGCCCCGGCGCTCTTCGCTCGCTGCCAGGCCCTGGGGTTCCAAAGAGCGCCCGGCGGACACGTCCCGGTCATGGCACAAGGTCCGGGCCTCCTTGTGGCGCATTACGACCCGTACGTTCCGGTGTCGGGATGCTTCCACAAGGAAAACATCCAATTGGTCCTCTGCACTTGGAGCACATTTCAGAAGTTGGCGGAGCTATGGGATCAGCGCTACCCCGGTCCCTCGGTCGACGCTTATGTTGCCGACAACAATCCGCCCCCCGCGGCGCCGAGGGAATGGGCCGAGTGGCAGATGGCACACAACGCCTTAACGGAGGACGACCGGCTGATCCTGGATAAAGTCAAGGAAGCCGACAGTTTTTCAGGAACCCCGCCGGAGTGGGAATACTGGTTCTCCCGCAAGATCAAGGGCCAGCCCTGCATCTCGCTGGACATCGTCGACGTGCCGCAGGAATCCAGACGGGCCGCCTCCGCCGCCCTCAAAGCCGTCGAAGCGGTCATCCTGTTTGAAAACCATCGGTTGATGCAACTGGGTTACGTGCTGAACTGGGACAACTTCAATAACGTCGAAACCGTGGCCGAACAGGTCCGCCGACAGGGCCTGGCGGTGCAGCTGCTTCCCATCCTGCAGCGGGACTACAATCACTTTCTGGAGGAGCAGGTCAACAAGACGATTCAGTTGTCCAAATACATCAAGCAGGAGGAGGACCTTCCCGACAATGTCGTGGACAGCATCGATCCCGCGCAGTTCACCGATGAAGAGCTGGATCCCCAAACCGTAAAAATCAAAACGATCGCCGAGGCGGCTCTGTTTGCGGCTTACAAACGCGGCGCGTCGGACATCCTGATCGAGCCCCAGACCGGCGATTACCGGATACGATTCACCATCGACGGCATCAACACCACGTTCTTCGAAGGGATGCCCAAGCAGTACGGCTCCAACATCGTGCTGCATCTCAAGGTGCGCGCCGGCATGAACATCACCGAGAAGCGCCTGCCCCAGGACGGCAAAATTACGCTCAACATTCGCGGCACGCCGGTTGAAATCCGCGCCGCCACCATGCCGGTCCTCGACAGCCAGGAGGAGAAAATCACCCTGCGCTTGCTCAGCTCCGCCATCCGCTTTCCCAACCTCGACAAGCTGGGCATGCGCCAGGGCCATTTGCAGCTCATGCGCCGGGCGCTGGGCATGGTTAACGGCATTATCATCGTCACCGGCCCCACCGGTTCAGGCAAAACGACGACCCTTTACTCGGCCATCCAGGAGATGGACCGGGAACGGTTCAGCATCGTCAGCTTGGAAGATCCGATCGAGGTTTTCGTCCCGGGCATCAGCCAGACCCAGGTCAACGAGGCCATCGGCCTCACGTTCGCGCGGGGTCTGAGGGCGTTACTCCGCCAGGCCCCCCAGGTGATCCTGGTCGGCGAGGTGCGGGACCAGGAGGTGGCGCACATTGCCGTGCAAGCGGCGAACACGGGACATTTGGTGCTGACCACGCTCCATACAAATTCTGCGATCGGCACCTTCGACCGGCTGCAAGCCCTCGGCGTGGAAGCGCATCAGATCGCCGACGCGGTGCGTCTGATTCTGGCGCAGCGCCTCATCCCGCGACTGTGTCCCGTCTGCCGGAAAAATCGGAAGCCGACTGAATTGGAGACCCTGCGCATTCGCAAACAGAGCGGCGTGCAGTTGAATGCCACCATCTACCACGCCAACACCCTTGGCTGCCGGAATTGCCACAAGGGTTATACCGGCCGGCGCATCATCACCGAGGTGATCCCGGTGGACGCCGGCATGCGGGAACTCTTGCTCAAGGGACAGACGCACACCGAAATCGTGCGCCATGCGCAGCAGGCGTTCGGTTTCCGGCCCATCCTGGTGCAGGCGATGGAACTGGTGAACGAAGGGCAGGTCGACCTGAAGGACGCCCAGAAACTCTTCCTGGATTTTCTGGAAGAAGATCATAAATAGGCCGGAGAAGCAAACGGAGCGGAAAAAGCCCTAGAATGGAAGGATGACTGGACCTCTTTGGGCGCGAATATGAAACGATTGACCATTTTCTGGCTGTGCCTGACGGGCGCAGCCCTGCTGGCACAACCCACGGCCGAAACCCGGCCTGAACTCGACAAAACCGCCGCTGTGGATATGACGCCCGCCGCGCGGGGGGAGTCGGACAAGCCCAGGCTCCCGTTCACAACCGACACCCAAGTGCGGGTGATGGGGCTGTACGAACCGGTCGCAGCCGACAGTTCAGTCACCCCGAACGCTTCCGGGAACCAGGACGCGCCCTATCTCGCCATCGAAGGGGTCCCCCTCCGGGCGGTGTTCCGGCTCCTCGCGCGCCGGGCCGGGCTCAATTATCTGGAGCCGCAGGAAGGCCAAATCCCGGAGGAAGAAGTTGCGCTGCAAATGACCGAACCCAAGCCGAAGGAGTTGCTCGACTTTCTCCTCAAGCACCGCGGGATGGAGCTCTATGACGCCGGCACCGGCCTCTACACCATCCGCAGGTACACCAACCAGGTCGCATTTTACAAATTCAAGCTGAAAGACAATTTCATCGACCGGTTCAAAGGCGGCGCTCAGAGCGCGCCCACGGGCGGCGGCGGCAGCTACGGGGGCGGCTACGGCGGGGGCAACGCCGTTTCGGCCAACGCGGGCTCCATCACCGTGGAGAACGGCGGGAAATACGGCGAAATCGAGTCGCTGCTGGAGAAGGTCGCCAATGTGGGCGACGAAAAGAACAACAAGGT
>DATJPX010000049.1:0-14078 GCA_035506155.1 Anaerolineales bacterium | reverse complement strand
GGGAGCTGGGCCGCTGGGAGTTCGTCATCGAATCCGAGCGGGTGAGCATCCAGCGGATCTAGGAATTGCACGTAATCGGGGCTAAGCGGCCGGTTCGAGGCGGACGTAGAGCCGCTTGTTGATCCGGCCCTTGTTTTCGGTTCGGAAAATGACGACCTTTCCCACCTCGCGGGTATCGTGGACGTGAGTTCCGCCGCAGGCCTGGGCGTCGAAGCCCTGGATCTCCACCACGCGCACCTGTCCGTGCGCCACCGGCGGCCTGACCCCCAGCGTGCGCAGCAGGTCTTCCCGCCGCTGGAACTCCTTCTCGGAGATGTAGAACGAGCGCACCGCGTGGCCTTCCGCCAGGACGGCGTTGACTTTGGCCTCCAGCCCGCGGCAGACTGCGGGGGTGAAATCCTCGATCTTGAAATCGATCCGTGAGTGTTCGGTTCCGATCTGGACGCCCGTGATCCAGGCGCCGTACTCCTGCAGGGCGAGCGTATTCAGCACGTGCAGGGCGGTATGGGCACGCATGAGCGCCAGCCGGCGCCCTCGGTTCAGGGACAGGCTGACCGTTCGGCCGGCCAGGCCGGCAGGGGGAGTCGTTTTGCAGCGATGCCAGACCACCTCCTCCTCATCCATCGAAGCGGACAGAATATCGATGAGCTCCCCGCTTGGCAGCCGGATGGCGCCCTCGTCGGGCGGCTGGCCGCCTCCGCCGGGGTAGAAACAGGAGCGGTCGAAGGCCAGGTCATCCGCGCGTATCGCCGCGATGACCGCCTCCGTTTCGAAACGGGATTCGTCCTGCAGGTAGAGCCGGTTGGTGGGTTGCAGAGCCATGGGTTGCCTCATCGGGCCATCGGGTGGGCGGCGAAGAAGTCCCAGATCATCCGGGCGGCGTCCACTACCCCGGGCCAGTCGTGCGTCCCGCCGCTGACAGTATAGAGCAGCACCTCCGCCCCGGCCTGGCAGCCGGTCCAGGCCTGCCCGGTGACCGGCTCCTGTTGGTAGACCTGGGCGGATTGGGCGCTGCAGCCGTCGCGCTCCGCCCAGCCCGCCGCCCAGGAGGGGATGGGGGTATTGATGCGATTGTAGGATTCGTGGATCTCGCCGGGCAGGCCGAAGCCGTTGTAGGGAATGACCGGGTCGAGCGTGCCGTGGAAGGCGACCACCGCCACCGCCCGGGCGGGCGTGCAGTCCTCGCCGAACTCGTAATCGCCCGAGACCGGACCGATGGCGGCGATCCGGTCGGAAAGCTCACAGCCCAGGCGGTTGGCCATCCCGCCGCCGCGTGAGTGGCCGGTGGCGTAGACCCGGGCCGGGTCGATACTGCAGCGGGTTTCCAGGCTGTCCAGCAGGTCACGGACGAAGGCGACGTCCCGCGAATTGGGCATGCTGTCCCAGTTGGACAGCTCGCCGAGGCCCTGCGGGTAGACAGCGATGAAGCCGGCCTGGTCCGCCAGGGCCGAGAATCCCGAGTAGCTCTCGAACTCGGCGCCGGTCGAGCCGGCCCCGTGGAAGCCAAAGACCAGCGGGGCGGGGACGCCTTCCCGGTAGGAACGCGGCACATGCAGGCGGAAGTCCCGCAGCTCCCCGCCCGAGAAGAGCTGTTCGTCGGTCGTTCCGGGGGCGCAGCCGGTGGTGGGGGTGGATGCGGCGCGTTCGCATCCGGCCAGAGGCAGGGCCAGGAGGAGTGTAAACAGGATGATTTTTCGAATAAGGTGAGACATCTTGCCCCGATGATACCCCAGGGACGGCCGGTTGTCAGGGTTGGGCAGAAGGATCGTCGTTGCACCGGGATCAGGCCTGATGGCCTCTGTTCCCGAATTGGCCGACCCGCTCGGCCAATTCTCCGGCGAAACGGACCATTCGATTGACCTGCCATGAGGTGAATCCCTCCCCGCTCTTCCAGATCTCGATCTTTCCAGCCGGCGTCACCCGGATCCGGCTGCCATGCAGAGATCCCCACGCTCCGACAATCCCCTTCACTGTTTTCAAAGTGGAGGTCGAGGCAAGCAGCTCTCTCCCGAATGAAACCGGATTGCTCTCGACGCCCAGCCGGCGATCCCATTCGTTATGGAAGAAGGGAACCCTGCGATCCATAAAGCTCCTGTTTTTGATTACCAGGGATACCCTCCCGGGATTGTCCACGGTTGCGGCCAAACATATGCTCGAGTGGGAATACTTGGTTCCAAACCGGGCGAAAACCTTGATGGTGTAGGCGAATCCCCGGGTATTCGTCAGCACGAACGGTTTCCCGAAGAACTGCGAGCATCTTCCCGGCTGGTACTCCAGGTGGTTCTTCCAGGCGAACAGGCGCATCCAGAGATCCGTGACCAGCGTAATGAACAGGCCGATGATTTCGAAAAGACCGAAAAGAAGGACGATTCCGGCGATGACGACGAGAATGGATTGGAGATTGTCCGGGATGTGCACGAATTCCTCAATCGCTCAGCGGGAGGGTGGTCCGGAGCTGACCATCAGACCTACGCAGACAACCGGGTCGGCGGCATGGCGAAAAGTGTACAGGCTGCCTTGACAGGATAAGCATATAACCGAACGACTTTTTCATCGTCGCCTCCTCTCTTGATTATCGCGCCAATTCCTGCCAGGCTGGGAACGGTTCCTTCCAAAAAGAGAGCGACCGCTTGGGGTCGCTCTCCGGTTTCCAGGTTCGATCGGGGCTACCATTCCGCCCATTCGCCAGCCGGGTGGGTCCAGACCGAGAAATCCGGCTCGGCGGTAAACAGGCCGTCCAGGGTCTGCATGAACTCCGGCTGGTCGTAGAATTCGTGCATGCCGTCGTGACCCATCCAGACGTCCACGGCGAAGAATTCCAGCGCTTCGGGCGAATTCGGGGCCGCCATACGGAAGTAGGCCTCGTGGGAGAGCGCCCCGGCCTTGCGGGACTTGTTGATCATCTTTGCGGCCCCGGCATTGTGGATGGCGAGCGCCTTTTCGACCGAGGGGACCGTGCCGCGCACCAGGGCGACGACGCGTTCGTTCTTCCCGTAGGGGGCCGGGATGTGGTAGCCGGCGAAGCCGGCGGCGGCGGTCCAGACCAGCGGATCGCGGCTGGTGAAGATCTGGCCGGCCTGTTCCTGAACGGTCGGGTTGGCGAAAAACTGGTTCAGGCCGTCCAGGTTGTTCCAGATGTCCATGATCAGGAACTCGCCGGCGCCCTCCTTCGGCTTTTCCAGCGGGACGTAGACCATGTGGCTGAGGTCCCCGAGGGATTGCGCCGCGGCCACGTTTTCCGGCGCCCCGGCGGTCCGGTTGTGGACGGCGCGGGAGGCTTCCAGCGTGGCGGCCGCCAGCGTGCCGCGGATCGAGAGCAGATACAGGGAAAGACCGGTTGGGTTGCTCATAACTTTTCTCCTTTTTACCTCTAATGAGTGGGTCGGTTAACTTGCCTTTCACTCATATAGACGGCGAAAGGCCCCCAAACTCATCGGTCAATCGAGGATGGACGGCAACCCAAACCGGGAGAAAAGCCGGTCGTCGAAACACAGGAAATCGTCGATCCCGGCGACCAGCCCGTCCGCCAGGCTGAGGACGTGCAGGGCGGCGGCCCGAAAGACCCCGGCCGGGTCCTGCTGGTAGACGGCAAAGGCCGGGGCGCCATTGGCGCGGGTCGCCACCAGGCGGAGGCGGAACGGGTCGGCGCTCTTGAAGAGGAAACCTTCCAGGAAGGAGCCGACGTCGGCCTTGCCCTCGAACCAGACCGGGAAGGGCGGCATGGTCAGGGCGATGTCCTCCCGCAGGACGGCGATCAGGGCGGCCGCATCGGCGGACTCCCAGGCGGCCACGTAGCGGGTCAGCAGGGAGGCCAGTTGTTGGTCGTCGAGGGCCGCGCTCCGGCGCTCGGCCCGGCGGTCCCAGCGGCCCTTCAGGCTGGCACGGGCGCGTTGCAGGGCGCTGTTGGCGCCCGCCAGAGTCATATCCAGGATGTCGGCTGTTTCCGCGGCGGTCCAGCCGAGCACGTCTCGCAGGAGGAGCACGGCGCGCTGGCGGCCGGGGAGGTATTGCAGGGCGGCGACGAAAGCCAGGGTGATGCTCTCGCGAACCTCGTAACGGGCTTCCGGATAGATATCCGGCTGCCGGTCGACCAGCGCCTCCGGGAGCGGCTCGACCCAGCGGGCATCCTTGAGCGGGTGGGGCAGGGGCGCGTGTGGGTCGCCACGCCCGTACAACTCGGTGGACAGTCCGCGCCGGCGGCGCGCCTCGAGCCCGTCCAGGCAGGCGTTGGTGGCGATCTTATAGAGCCAGGCGCGCAGCGAGGCGCGGCCCTCGAACGAGTCGAGATGACGCCAGGCGCGGATCAAGGTTTCCTGGAGCATGTCCTCGGCGTCCTCGAAGGAGCCGAGGATGCGGTAGCAGTGCACCACCAGTTCATGTTGGTAGGGCTGGACGAGAAGCTCGAAGGCGGCGTGGTCGCCCCCGCGGGCCGCCTCGATGACGGATTCATTGGCAAGGAGCAGCGAATGGCCGGTGCGATTCATGGGTTCACCTATAAGGACCGATCCGAATACCTACCGATACGCGGGCTAGATTATACTGCCCCGCCGGGTGGATGGATATGGACTGGGGAAACACCTGCCAGCCGATCTTCGCCCGCCCGAATGCCTGTTCAAGGGGGGGCATTGCGATTAAACTATTGGCTGCCGAATGGTTCCCATCCACCTCCTGACCGGGTCCGGAGATTAGGAGGATCGACATTGTCAAAGGAGCCGTGCATGACCTCAAGCGAAGCGCAATCCCCGCGTGAAAGCTCATCCAGCCGCCTCGTCCGCATCCTGATCGGGATCCTGATCCTGATCCCGGCCGTGCTGGCCTGCGGCGCCAGCCAACTGGCCCTTTCGATCGGCACCTTCATGACCAGCCTGCGGAAGGTTGCCCTCTCAGGCCACAGCAGTTTCATCGGAATGGCGAACTACCTGCACATCTTCCAGGACCATGCCTGGTCGAAGGCGCTGGGCTATACATTTTCGATCCTCCTGGTTCGCTGGCTGGCCGTGGCGGTCGTCCCGGTCCTGCTGGCCTGGGGGATCAGCCGGTTCGGCAGCGGACTGCGCAAAGCCTTCCGGGTGATCTTCACCGTCCCTGTGGCGATCTTGCTTCCCACCGGACTTGCCCTGGCGATCACGATCGGCCTGCGGACGGGTTCCAGCCTGCTCGACAAAACATGGCTGGCGCAGCCTGCCCAGGCCAGTGGGTTCCTGCTCCTCCTGGACGGCGTGTATACCCTCGGGCTGGCCTGCGCCCTGGGCCTGGTTTTCTACCTGGCGGCGTTCCGCAACCCCGATCCAGAGAAGAAGCCCTGGAAGGCCATCCTGGCCGTCTGGGGGATCGGCCTGCTGGGGGCGGCGGCCTCCGCCCTACAAAGTTACACCTGGAGCTTCGCCCTGACCGGCGGTGGGCCGGCCGGGGCCACCGCCGATCTGATGATCTATTTTTATAATATCGCTTTCCGATTCGTCGAATTAGGGCTGGGGGCGGCCGTGGCGAATATCCTCCTGGTCGCCCTGTATATCCTCGGGCTGCTGGCCGGCGGGATCCTGATCCTCTCCAACCTGAAGATCGGGTTGGTTTCACCCGCGCAGGGCGCGGACCGGCCGCGAGGCCGGGGCCTGGCCATCGCCGGACTGATCCTCGGCCTGCTGGTCGCCCTGCCGGCGCTGGTCTTGAGCCTGCTGCCGCTGGGCGCCGCCATCCAGGCAGGGCTGAGGGCGGGGATGCCCGCGGGCGGAAAGCCGCTGATCACCCCGGATACCCTGTCGGCAACGTTCCTGCCCGTTTTGATCGTTGTGGTCGTCCAGCTCCTGATCACCTACCTGGCCGCCCTGGGGATTGGCGGCCTGCGTCCGCTCGGCCGGTTCAGCGAGTGGCTGCTCCTGCCATTCTGCCCCTGGCTGTTCGTCGGCGCCGGCCCCTTCAGCATTTACGTCCTCCAGCTCGTCAGGCAGGCGAATTTGTTCGGTACGTTCCCTTCCCTTTTGATCCCGCTGGCCGTATCAGTTCCCATGCTGGTACTCCTGACCCTGTTCTTCAAGGGTCAGCAGGGACGCTTCCGGGAGGCCAAGGGCGCCGGGGTTTCGACGGTCAAGGCGGTCTTCACGCAGCTCGTCGTCCCTTCGCTGCCGCTGGCCGGGTTGATTGCCCTCGCCGGTGTTTTCGCCGGATTGGGGGATGCGTTCTGGTCCCTGCTCTTTGCCAGTCGTCCGGCCATCTACTCACTCGACGTGGTTGCCATGCTGCTCATGCGCAACTACCAGTCGAACAGCCTGCCGCTGCTCGCCGGCCTCTTCGTGCGGGCTTATCTCCCCATCTTCGTGTTCTTCTTCCTGGCTTTCGGACTGTTCCAGCTCTTCTACCTGGATCGCCTGTCCCTCTCCACCGGTTCCGAGAAGCCGTAACCGGCCCCGTTCACGAGAAAGCCCCCGAGTCCACTGGATTCGGGGGCTTTGTTCTTTTACGGGAAGGCGGATGCGACGGGGGTTCGCCGATCCAAGATCCGCCCTGGATTTAGCGGTACGGAACCGTATTGCTGACGAAGGCCAGTCGCCTGCCGTCCGGCGACCAGGAGGGCACGTTCAGAGTGCCCTGGCCGCCGTAGACGTACGCCAGGACTCTGGGTGTGCCGCCGTCCAGGGGCGACAGGCGCAGGTAGACCCTCCGGGCGGGCGGGTGATCGCCCGGCTCGACTTCGCCGGGCAGGTAGGAGATGAATGCGAACGACTTGCCGTCGGGCGCGAGGTGGGCGAACCAGTTGTTGTATTCGTCGTCGGTCAGCTGTTCCTGGTCACTGCCGTCCGCTTTCATCCGCCAGATTTGCATGCTCCCGCTGCGCACCGAGTTGAAGTAGATGTACTTCCCGTCCGGCGTGTATTCCGGCCCATCGTTCAAGCCGGGAGCGGTCGTCAACCGCGTTTCCTCGCCGCCCTCGACCGGGATGCGGTAGACGTCGTACTCGCCGTCCCGCTCCGCGCAATAGACCAGGAATCGGCCGTCCGGCGACCAGCCGTGCAGATAGGATGGTCCCTTCGGGGTGACCAGCCTGGGTTGGCCGCCTCGCACCGGGACGGTGTAGACCCGCGAGAAATGATCGTCCTCGCTGTGGCTGCTGATGGCGAGCATCGATCCATCGAAGGAAAGTACATGGTCGTTGTTGTTCCGGACGACCTCGCCCGTGTCGATGGGGGAGGGCTTCCCCGCTGCCAGGTCGAAACGGACCAGCCGCCCGTCTGCGTTATAGATCAGGGCTTTCCCGTCCCTGGTCCAGTTGGGGGCTTCGAAGATGTCGTCCGTGCTTTGGATGATCCGCCGGTGGCCGCTCGCAACGTCGAGAAGCTCGAGACGGCTCCCGAAGGGATCCCGGCCGCGGAAGAAGTCCTCCCTGACCGGGATGACGAGGCGCACGTCGTGGAAGGCGGCCTTCTCAGTGACATCGTCTTCGTGTGAGCAGACGAACAGGCCCACGTAAACGTCCTCGCCGAGGGTGAGATCGGTGACCTGCACGGCGGTGAACGGCTCGCCGTACCGGGCGACCGACATGATGAAAGTATTCCCTTTTCGCTCGAGCTGGAAAACGTCCGCAGCGGTGATCGGCGCCCTGATTTCCTCGGTCGCAGCCCCGGGAGTGCGGCGGAACTGGAGTGAGTCCAGGCCGTCGCCGTGTCCCACTGCGCTGACATGTGGGGCGCCAGCCTCCAGGCCGGCGCGGGCCATCCAGCCCAGCTTGCGGTGCGGATTGACGCCTTCACCCAGGAACCCGGCCCGCATCGTCACGATGAAATTCCCGCTCATGGGTTTCCAGACGAAGTGGAAGGCGTCCCGCTCCCCCCAGACATTCGCACCGGAGCCGCTGACGATATAGGCCTGGGTTTCGGATTCGTATTCGCAGGAACCGGGGTGATCGACCGCCCCGACCTCTGCCTGGCCTTCGAACTGGCCGAGGGGATTCTCATGCAGTAAAGTCATCATAACGAGGCAGTCTCCTTGGAAAGGTGAAAAATCATTCCGCGGCCCGTCCGGTTGCAAGCCAGCGGGCCCAATCGGTCCGTCCCTGGTGGCGGGCCTGCTCCACGGCGGGGGAAAAGTCGTAGGGGATCTTCAGCTGTTCGACGTACCAGGCGCCGGCTTTCTTTTCGAGGATCGCATACGAAGCAGAAGGCGTGAATGTTTCCATGACGTGATAATTCGGGGTGTCGTCGTCGTAGGCGGGCAGGCCGACGCTCCCGGGATTGACGATCAGCGCCCCGGAGGCGAGATGGACCACCCGCGGGATGTGGGTGTGGCCGCACAGGATGACCGGCTCACGAACCCCATCCAGATCCTGCAATATCGTTTCTTCGTTCCTGACCAGGGGAAACCCGTTCGAGACGTCCTCGAGCAGATAGGCCATGTCGCTTGCCGGGCTGCCGTGGCAAAGGAAGATCTCACCGGATACCACGTCCGTCTTTGGCAGGCAGGCAAGCCGGGCGATCGCTTCCGCCCCGAGCTGGTGTACGATCTGGGCCAGGACGGGATTATTCCCGATCTCGGCCGGGCTTGCCTGGTGGATCGTGCGGTCCTGGTTCCCCTGGACGGTCGAACAATCCAGCCCCTGGAGCAGCTCGAAGGTCCCTCCTGGGTTTAATGGACCGTAGTAGATATCCCCCAGGTTGATGAACTTTTCGATGGATCGCTGCCGGGCGTCGGCGAGCACGGCCTCGAGCGCCCAGTTGTTGCCGTGGATGTCGGATAGGATGGCGTATTTCATGGCTGCGATTTTACACCATGGAGGAATGCTCGGACCGGAAAGTTAACGAACGCAGGTGAGGAGAGACCGCTGCGAATTACTTCTGTGATATTGCGTGAGTTTACCCGCCCAGTTCCTTTTGGGCAGGTAGTTTTATGCGCATCATTTGGATGATGGGTCTCTTTCCCAGGTAATCAGCCTTTATTTGTGGAGGTATCCGTATTTCTAGTTTTCTTTCCTTCGAAGTGCTCTTTGTTCTTGTAGCTGGCTGCGAAAACGACTTCTACTTCTTTGATCCTGATAAATCTGAAGCGGGTCAGGATGATCAATATGGCGAAGAGGTAAGCGGAAACAATAAATATCAATCCTCCCAATAATTGACCGGATACAAGATAGCTCAAAACGATTGTGGCAAGTAATAGCAGGAAGGCAAAGGATAAGGCATAGAACATGCCGGAAATATAGCGGGTCAATGCCTCAGCGGCATATACTTCAGCGGCGGCTTGCGTGTCGTTCGAAATGATGACAACCTTGGCAAAGTTGAAAAACTGCTTGTTTTGTCCCGCCATCTTTCTCAACTTCCATGTTTTATCGTAAAAGTCCTGGGCGTCCTTGGACAAGAAAAGAGAACAAGATTCTCCAATCCACGTAATATAAGGAAATTCTTCCGTGGACCAGATTCTGGATTCCCGCGGGTCTTCTCGCCGCGCAAATATCCTGAGCCACCTGGCCGATAATTTGTCGGGGAATTCCGGCCGGAATAATCGCAGGAGTATGCCGATCAAGTAGCCAAAGCTTACAGCGATGATCAGGGCAATTGCAGGGTTGGAAGCGCCTGCCGAGATCAGGCTCTTTATCTCACTGTCGGTGTAAGGAAACATGTATAAAACAAAACCGAGATTGAGAAGAAGGAATGTTCCAGGCACAAAAATCTCAAAAATTCCTCTTGCCTCTCCTATGGCGGGGATATCCATATTTCTCTCCTTGGCTTTGGAAAATACTTATCGACTTTTGTAGATTCTAACAACGGCCAATGAAATGGCCGAATACGAGACATACCGTCCCCGAAGAGCCATTAGCCTGCATCATTATTCCCTTGTATCCTGGCTTTTTGAATAGCATGATACCAATCGACCGGCCGGACTCTTTTCATCCTGCGGAACAGGCAGGCGACTTCCTGTTTGCCATATTGGATGACCAGCTGAATCGCCTGGGCCGAGCTATCGACGACATCGACGTGGGGGACCCGCTCGTCGTCGTAGACGACGGTTTGGACGGCTGTTATTTTCTGGAGTGGAATGACCACGATTGGCTGGTCGGACTCGTAGGAATAAAGGGCAAGATTGGGGGACGCCAGCGCAATGACGACCTTCTGCTCCCGCTCCAGGCCGGGGTGACCGGCCACGTGGACGGCGCTGCCGATCAGGGAAGCGCCGGTCGAATCGTGCGCCCGTTGCTGGGTATCGGCGATGCTTCGAAGGGCGAGTTTCCTTCGTCTTCTGGAGGAATACCCGAGGCTGTATAAAAGCAGGATCAGGAGCAGCCAGACCCCGGCGAGGATTGGGGAGAAGAAATAGAACAGGAAAAAAACGGAGCCGTAAATGAGAAACGCAAAAATGAAACGATAAATGGCAATTAACCCGGTCAGGTTGTGAAAAGTCTTCTGGGCAGAGGGGGAGAAATCCGGTTCTTCCTTCCAGAATGGCTGGGTGGAAAGAGGCGCAGGCATACTCGGTCGACTCCGATTTCTGGAATTATGAGGCGGGCTTGCTCATTCCTGACCACCGATATTCGATAACCACGTTCCCCCCTGGTGCCGTTGATGGGATCTCTGGCCATTCCTACCGCTAAATTCCCAACCCACACCAATACTATACAGGAAATCGAGGCACCGGGCAAGCCGTCTTTGCCGGCCCGGGGGAGTTTTTATCCCGCCGTTTTTCGGGCTGCTTCCCACTCCTCCCGGAGCAGGCCGTAACACAGGCTGTCGTTGACGGTCCCGTCCGAATTGAGGTGGTTCTGCCGGATCAGGCCCTCCCGGATGAAACCGCAGCGTTCCGCCACCCGGAAGCTGCGTCCGTTGGCGGGATTGCAGTGCAGGCTGACCCGCCGGGCATGCAGGCCATCGAAGACCAGGGCCAGGGCGCCCCGGACGGCTTCGCTGACGTAACCGCGGCCTTCGTGGTCCCGGTCGGCGAAATAGCCGACCTCGAACTCCGGCAGGTCCCGGTTGACGACCCCGATATAGATCTGGGCGGCAAATTCCAAGCCGGGCTTTTCGAACGCCCCCAGGAAGAAATATTTGCGCGTCTCCCAGGCGGCGGCGAACTCGCGGACGAGGATCTCGGCGTCCTCCAGGCCTTTGAGCGCCAGGATCGGGTTGTCGGATTCGAATGGCAGGAGATGATCCCGATTGCGCAGGCTCATCTCCCAGTACCAGGCGCTGTCGCCTGGCTGGTAAGGCCGCAGGAGGAGCCGTTCGGTCTCGATTGGGGTCGGGAGTTCCAGGGATCGATTGTCGGGCATAAGAGTCCACTTCGATACAGCCCACTATACTTGAAATCATCTCCGGGCACAAGCGGTGTAACGATTGCTTCCAGGATGGCAGCAATCCCTACATCGTTATTCCTCGTTCCTGCCGGGTCATCCGTGGTCCTTGCGTCTCAAGCAGATGCTGATTGCAAAGGTAAGATGTCCCCCTGCTTCAAGGGCAGGTGCACAACAGGCGCCTTGCGCCTCTCTTGACAGTTCCGGATCGGAGAGATATTATGTAAACAAGTTTGTATAATAGACTAGTTTTTATAAGGAGGCGGATATGGCTGATGATTTCAAGGGTGTGCAACTGCGCGCCAGCCAGTACCAGCACGTGGACGGCAGCTTCGAGCTCACCTTCGGGGGCACCTTCCTGCTCATGGCGGTTTGTTACTGGGGGATGGGCAGGATCGCCCCGTCCGATTCCTTTCTCTCAACGAACGTCCTCCCATTCGCCCCGCTGGCGGCGCTTGTGGTAGGGGCCTACCTCCTGAGTGCCCTGGTCCACCGCTTCCGACTGCGGGTGACCGCCCCGCGGACCGGGTACATCGAAACCCGCCAGCCTCGACCGCTCAAGCGTTCGACCCGCCTTGCGGTCTGGATCGGGATGCCGGCCCTGACGGTGATTCTGCTGGCGCTCCTGTCCCTCCAGCGTGCAAAATTCCAGGCAGCCTCCCAGGACTACGTTTCGATGCTGTTACCATCATTCATGGGAGTGCTGTTCGGCGGAATTTGGGCGGTCGCCGGTTGGAAGCTCGCCCTACCGCGTTTTTACCTGCTGGCGGTCCTGTCCCTGCTGGCCGGCTTGGGGCTTTTCCTCGATGGGGCAGGAGGCGATTCCGGGATGATGCTGATGTGCCTCGTCCAGGGAGTGACTTTGTGCACGTCCGGTGGTATAACGCTGGGAATATACCTGCGCACTACCCGCCTCCCGGAACAGGAGGAGCAGAAATGAAAGACTGTATCGATCAGATCGATCCGTTCGGAGCAATCCGATGAGCGCTGACCTGCGTTCCATCTCTGGCGTGGACCGGCTGATTCACGAACCTTCCCGCACGATTATCCTGGCCGTCCTGTCGGCAGTGGAGAGCGCCGACTTCCTCTATCTTCAGCGTGAGACCGGCCTGACCAAGGGCAACCTTTCCGTCCACCTTTCGAAGCTCGAAGAGGCCGGATACATCGTCATCGAAAAGACCTATCGCGGCAAGGTCCCGCTGACCCTCTGCCGGATGACCGAGGACGGCCGGAAGGCGTTCAAGGAATACCGCGCCCAGTTGAAATCCTTCGTGGACCAGACCCGGACTTGAACCGACCATCAGGAGACTTTCCCATGAGTGACACGCACCTCTTCGACAATCTCTACCCGCAAAAGGGTAGCATCCCGGACGAGTTCGACCTGGCGGAACCGGTCGACCAGACCGAATACCTGATCGACGGGGAGATGCGCCAGTGGGACGGCCCGATGCAGGAGGTCCGCTCGCCGGTCTGCGTGGAGACGGAGGACGGCTGCGTGCCGGTGCTGATCGGCCGGCATCCGAAGCTGACGCCGGTGGAATCCCTCGAAGCCCTGGATGCCGCCGCCCGGGCATACGACTCCGGCCGGGGCGCCTGGCCGACCCTCTCGGTCCAAGCGCGCATCGAGCACCTGGCGGACTTCGCCTACCGCATGGAGCAGAAGAAGCCGGAGATGGTCAGGCTGCTGATGTGGGAGATCGGCAAGTCCTACGCCGATTCCGAGAAGGAGTTCGACCGGACGATCGCCTACATCCAGGACACCCTCGAAGCCATGAAGGACCTGGACCGGGTCTCGTCGCGATTCGTCCTCCAGGGTGGGATCATCGGGCAGATCCGCCGCGCCCCGCTCGGGGTGGTGCTGTCGATGGGTCCCTTCAACTACCCGCTCAACGAAACCTTCACCACCCTCATCCCGGCCCTGCTGATGGGCAATACGGTCGTTTTCAAGCCCCCCAAGTTCGGCGTGCTGCTCTTCCGGCCGCTCCTGGAAGCCTTCCGGGAGGCCTTCCCGGCCGGGGTGGTCAACACCATCTACGGCGACGGGTCAGTCATCATCGGGCCGCTGATGGCTTCCGGGAAGGTGGATGCCCTGGCCTTCATCGGGACCAGCCGGGTGGCCGACCTGATCCAGCAGCAACACCCCAAGCCGCACCGCCTGCGGACCGTCCTGGGGTTGGACGCCAAGAACCCGGCCATCCTCCTGCCCGACGCCGACCTGGACCTGGCTGCCCGGGAGTGCCTGCTCGGCAGCCTGTCCTTCAACGGGCAGCGCTGCACGGCCCTGAAGATCCTGTTCGTCCACACCAGCATCTGCGAGCCCATCCTGAGGCGCCTGTCGGACGGGATCTCGGCCATGAAGATCGGCATGCCCTGGGAGCCGGGCGTCAATCTGACGCCGCTCCCGGAACCGAAAAAACCCGAATACCTGTCGGGCCTGATCCGCGACGCCCAGGAACATGGGGCTACGGTGATCAACCCGAACGGCGGGGCCACCGCCGAAACCTTCTTCTACCCGGCGGTGTTGTATCCGGTCAGCCCGGCCATGCGGGTCTACACCGAGGAGCAGTTCGGACCGGTCATCCCGGTGGTCCCGTTCGAGGAGATCGAAGAGCCGATGCGCTACATCGTCGAGTCGAACTACGGACAGCAAGTCAGCGTCTTCGGACGTGACCCGGACGCCATCGCCCGCCTGATCGACCCGCTGGTCAACCAGGTCTGCCGGGTCAACCTGAACAGCCAGTGCCAGCGCGGCCCGGATGTTTTTCCATTTACCGGAAGGAAGGACTCGGCCGAGGGCACCCTGTCGGTC
>DATJPX010000048.1:0-9222 GCA_035506155.1 Anaerolineales bacterium | reverse complement strand
GGAAATGATCTGGCGCATCCGCTTCTCGATCTTTTCCAGGTCCTCCTCCGTGATCTTCTCCGGCAACTCGAAATCGTAGTAGAACCCGTTCTCGACCGGCGGCCCGATCGTGTATTTCGTCTCCGGGTAGAACTCCAGCACTGCCTGCGCCATCACGTGCGCTGCCGAGTGCCGGATCTTGTACAACTGTGACTCTTCGTACCGTTCTTCCTGATTTGACATTTTTCTCCTGACCATGCTGGTCGATCTAGCCGCTCACAGGACCGACGATCCCGGAGAGCGGCTAGAATACTCCGGGGCGCCAGGGAGTATGGGGGATGGCTTCAGTCATAACGACCTCCACAAAGAATTAAAAACTCCCGCCCGATCTTGGGGCGAGAGTTTTCTCACGCGGTTCCACCCAGACTTGTCCGGCGGATCGAATGCTTCCATCCACGCAGGACATCTCTTTGGGCTTCTAACGGGGCCGGCCGTTTCCCATAATAGTAAGTTCAGCTTACGTTCAGGGTCACGCTCGCGGGGGGTTTTCTGTAGTCCCTGCCAGAGCGGGCTTTCAATCCTGGGCCTGCTCTTCCTGTTGGCGGTGATTCCACATACTCGTCCCGGTCGACGCACTGGCTATTGTGCGGGTATTATATGCTCCTTTGGAGGCTTGTCAAGCGCCCTTTGGCAAAAAAATCACCAGGAAAATATTTGTTCCCGGTGATTTGCATGCTTTGCTTATTTTGCCATGGTTGGCGGGAGGTATTTGGCAAAACTTGCCATATGGGCCCACAGGGAAGCGTAGAAGGTGACGGCCCAGATAACGGCCGAGGCTACCACAACGGCCGCGCCGATGTAGCGCAGGACCTTGTTGTTCCTGAACCACTTAAGGAATGGGAAGGCAAAGACGCCGCCCAGGCCGGCGATGATGAAGCCGACGCCCGAAACGAGCGGTTCGTTGGTGAGGTTGAGAGAGATGATGCGGACGCCGATGATGACCGCATCCACACCGGCGAAGAAGGAATATATGGCGACCGGGATCAGGTCCCAGCCCATTGCCAAGGCAATACCGGTGCCCAGGAAGACTGCCCCGAAGAGAGTCGTGGCTTCCCCGTAGCCAATGTTGTAGCTGCCGGGCAGAGGCCAGGTGAAGGTCAGGACGAGGCCAAGCACCAACCCGAGCAGGCCGACGATGCTGAAGCCAGACGCATACGAATGCTGATCCTTCGAGTCCATGCCGAAGGCAATATAGTATGCCAACAGGGCTGTCCCGGCGACCAAGTTGATCATGATAAGAGTCAGATAATCGATAAACATGGAGTCTCCTTTTACTAATAGCGGATATGAACTAATACTATTTTAATATTATTTGTCTTATTAGTCAATATATCCTATTGCCAGGGGAGAATATTCGAAAACAAAAAAGCCCCTTGATGGGGCTTATTCTGTGGGCGGAATAGGGCTCGAACCTACGACCTCTGCTATGTCAAAGCAGTGCTCTAACCAGCTGAGCTATCCGCCCGGGCAGGGGCATATTATAAACGAGGGTTGGCGGAATTGGCAAGCGATTACGAGGATTTGCGCCGATCCCGTCCTTCGATTTATTCTCCGGCCTTCCTGGGCAACCAAAGTTTTTTGACCGAGACCTCGGCGTTGACCTCGTTCTCGAACCGGGCCATCAGGCGCTTGTTCTGCAACGGGTCTTCGTCCACCTCGATCTGCCGCAGCCGTTCCAGCGCCGCCGCAAACTTGGTCTCGATCTCGGGGGGCAGGCCGCGGTGCTCCTGGACTTCGTCGACCAGCTTCTTCAGCTCGAAGGTCGCCTCATTGTTTCCCACAAACAGGCGGGAGTAACGCTCGACCTGTTTGGGAAGCTGCAGGAACGGCTTGACGATCGCCAGGATGGAAATGACGCCGCCGAGCAGGCCCCAGGCCGCCTTCCCAATTCCCGCCTGCCACAAGGCCAGCGTACCGACAGAGGAAGAAACGCCGACCGCAATGACGATCTCGATCGCGGTGTTCCATTGCTTCAGCGCGTCCAGGCGATAGCTGTAATATTTCCTGTTCACGGCAACCTTGTGGTAGGTATCATAAAGATTGTGGACTGTCCGATATCGGGAATCGCCGCGTGCCATATTCTCCTCCATTCGAAAAAGATCAAAGACAATATACAATAATTATATAGGGAAAACAAGTACCGACGACCCGTTTCGTAACTCTTCAAGGATTAAGAAGGAGCCCTCGATGCGAGGGCTCCAGTTCAGTTCAGGCCTTTTTCAGTACCGGCAGGCCGTTGGCGGTTTCGTCCACCTTGTAACCCTGGGGGACACTTTCCAGGACGCCCGCTTTCTGCTCCTTGGAGAAAAAGTAGAGCGTTTGGGTCTTACCGGTCTTGGTGGCTGTCATCTTGGCGTGCAGGAAATAAGTCACGCCGCGTTTGTTGGTGTAGCTGAATGCCATGTGAATCTCCTTCCTTTTGGAATAACTCCTCCGGATTCGAACCCCGGTTGAATAAGAATGCGCATTATACAGCAATTATGCGGGTTGAGGGGGACCAGTGCCCGGCGCCGAAAACCGCCAGGCAGGTGCGGTATAATCACGCCCGTGACCAACCCGAAGCGTCCCGAAGATCTTTCGGAACAGGAACTCCGTCGCCTTTTGCTGGACAAACGGCGCGACTCGCGTCAAAAGCGCCTGGAACGCTTCCGCCGGACCGGTCGGGCCGTTTCGCTCTCCCCCGACCTGCCGCCGGCCGCCCTCGATGAATGGCGCACCCAGCCCCCGGTCGATACACCGGACGAAGGCTCCCCGGGCCTGGCATCGCTTCCGGCCCGGCGCCGCTGGTACGACGGCATGCTGCTGGCAGTCGAGATCCTGGCAGTCCTGGGTCTGGTCGGTTTGATGCTCAACTGGTTCGGCTTGTTGCGAACGTTGAACGAGGATGTCAATGTTGCCCTGCGGCAGGACACGCTGACGCCCACCCCGCTTATCACGGCGATCGTCCTGCCCAGCGGGCACACCCCGCCTTCCGCTCCCGGCGGCGCACAGCCAAACGACGCCGAAATCCCGGAGCACCTGCGGCCGCTGGTCCAGTCGATCGCCAACCTGCCCCTCCCGACGCCGGGACCCGCGCAAGCCATGCGCGTCCAGATCCCTGCCATCGGGGTGGACGCCCCGGTGGTTCAGGGCGACAGCTGGGACCAGTTGAAAAAAGGCGTCGGCCAGCACGTTGGCACCTCCGACCCGGGCCGCCCGGGCAATGTGGTGCTTTCGGCGCACGACGACGTCTTCGGCGAGATCTTCCGATCCCTGGATCGCCTCCAGCCGGGTGACCAGGTGGTGATCTTCACCGCCCAACAGCAATATATCTACCTGGTCACCGGGACCCAGATCGTCGAGCCGACGCAGGTGGATGTAATGAACCCCACCAGCGACGCCACGGTTACGCTGATCAGTTGCTACCCGTACATGGTCGATACCAAACGCATTGTTGTGTTTGCGAAACTTCAAAACCCTTAGGAGATCACCACCATGAGCAAGAAAAACAAACGCCAGGTTTCCCGTCAGATGCCCAGCGCGGCAGCACCGGTCGCCCGCTCGAGCGAATTCAATCCCGACTACACCACCACCAAGCACGAATTGCGGCGGATCGGCATCCTGGCCGGGAGCTTCTTCGCAGTCCTGATCATTCTGGCAATCTTCCAGAACCAGCTGCTCGCCTTGTTCGTCAAGTAAGGCCTGGAGAATGGGAAGTCCGGTTCGCCGGCTTCCCATCCCGTTTTTCATGGCCGAAGATTTGCTGACCGTTAGACTGGAAAAGTTGGCATACGGCGGCGATGCCTTGGGCAGGTTGCCCGATGGTCGCGCCGTTTTTGTTCCTTTTGGATTGCCGGGGGAAATCGTCCGCGTACGCATCGTCGAAGAAAAACGCGGCCATGTGCGCGCCGAGCCGGTCGAAGTAGTGGAGCCGGCGGCCAGGCGGATTGCGGCGCGTTGCAAGCATTTCGGCGTGTGCGGGGGCTGCCATTACCAGCACCTGCCTTACGAATCCCAACTTAGTGCCAAAGCCGAGATCCTGCGGGACCAGTTGATCCGCATCGGCAAGATCGCCGCGCCGCCGCTAAGTCCGATCATCGCCTCCCCAGACCCCTGGAATTACCGCAACCACATCCAGTTCCACCTTACGAACGAAGGGAAGCTGGGGTACATCGCAGTGGACGGCCGTTCGGTGGTCCCGGTGAGTGAATGCCATCTGCCCGAGCCGGCCTTGAACGACCTGTGGCCCGCACTCGAGTTCGATCCCAGCCTGGGACCGGAGCGCGTCGCCCTGCGTTCCGGGCTGGACGGGGAGATCATGCTTGTACTCGAATCCGATTCGACCGATACACCCGAGCTGGAGCTCGAAGCGGACCTGTCGGTCGTCCACCTGAGCGGTGAGGATGCGGTCGTCATGGCAGGCGACCGGTTCCTGTTGATGTCCGTCAAGGACCGGCTCTTCCGCGTTTCGGCCGGCTCGTTCTTCCAGGTCAACACCGGGATGGCCGAAAAGATGGTCGAGCATTTGCTGACCCGGCTGCCCGTCACCTCCTCGACCACCCTCCTGGACGTGTATTGCGGCGTGGGCTTGTTCAGCGCCTTCTTCGCCCCGCGGGTCGGACGGCTGATCGGCGTCGAACTATCCGCATCGGCTTGCGAGGATTTTGCCGTCAACCTGGACGAGTTCGACAACGTCGAGCTCTACGAGGCCCCGGCGGAAGATGCGCTGCCCGGCCTGGATGTCCTTCCCGAGGTCGTGATCGTCGATCCGCCGCGCGCCGGCCTGGAGAGACAGGCGCTGGATGCACTGGCGGCGCTCGGTCCCGGCAGGATCGCTTATGTTTCTTGTGATCCATCCACGCTGGGGCGTGATGCGGCCCGCCTGATCGCCAGCGGCTACGAACTGGTCGACGTCACCCCATTCGACCTGTTCCCACAGACATCCTCCATCGAGAGCATCAGCCTTTTTCAAAAACCCCAGCACGCCGGATATCCCCCGAATCCCAAGTGAGTTCACAAGAGTTGCGATAGGACAAAAGCAGGAGTGTTATTAAGATATTTACGGTATAAAATACCTTAATAACTCAAGGAGAAACTATGTCCAAGAATCGCCTCTTTATCATACCGGCCTTCGTCTTGATCCTGGCGCTCCTCGCTTGCAATGCAAGCTCGAATACGCCATCGTCCAGCCCGGACGCAGCCGGGACGACCGTGGCCCTGACCGTGGCCGCCCAGGCCGTGATCCCGGTTTCAGGCAGCACCGCCACGGACACGCCGGTCCCGGCGAGCCCCGCCCCGCCCACCCCCACGACCGTTCCCTCTGCCACCACCGTGTGCGACAGCGGCAAATTCATTTCCGAGACCATCCCCGATGGGACGACCGAAAATCCCGGGGCGTCGTTCACCAAGACCTGGCGGCTGAAAAACGTCGGAGGCTGCACCTGGACCAGTTCCTACGCGGTCGTATTCGACAGCGGCGCCACTTTGAATGCTGCCGCCTCCGTGCCCCTGAGTGGGAACGTCGCCCCCGGTCAGGAAGTGGACATTTCCGTGCCGATGCAAGCTCCCACCACCCCCGGCACTTACACCGGGAACTGGAAGCTGCGCAATGACTCGGGCGTCCTGTTCGGCCTGGGGGCCAGCAACGGCGATTTTTGGGTCAAAATCAACGTCCCAGCTCCGACCGCCACAGCCACGTCCAGCGGTGGGCCGACGGGACCGATCCTGCACATCCCGGTTGGACCGATCCTCCCGCTGCTCCTGCCGTCCACCCAACAGGTGTTGACCCAGGTCAGCGCCCCGGCCGGCGGGGTCGGGCACGCTGTGGTAAGCTGCCCATCCGGGACCGTCGTCACCGGCGGCGGATTCGCGGCGAATTCCAGCCTGCTGGTCTACAGCACCTTCGCCAGCGGCAACGGCTGGGAGGTCGACGCCCTGAACACCTCCGGATCGAGCCAGCTGCTCAATTCCTATGCCATCTGCCTGTCCAACACTTCCGGGGCGAGCCAGCAGGTCTATGCCCAGGTGATCGCCTCCGGCGGCAGCAACGGACACGCCGTGGTAAGCTGCCCGTCCGGGACGGTCGTCACCGGCGGCGGCTTTGCCAGCAACTCGAACTTGCTGGTTTTCAATACCTCCCTGAGCGGAAATGGCTGGCAGGTCTATGCCCAGAATACATCGGGGTCGGGTCAGCCGCTCAACGCTTACGCCATCTGCTTATCGGGCATCTCCGGTTCATCCAGCCAGCAGGTTTACACCCAGGCGACGGCTCCCAACGGCGGAACCGGTCACGCCGTAACGGCCTGCCCATCGGGCACCTACCTGACCGCCGGCGGCTATGCGACCGGGGGCAGCCTCCCGGTCTACAGCGACTCGGCGACCGGCTCGAGCTGGGAAGTCGACATGCAGAACAATACCGGAGCGAGCCAACTGCTCAACTCCTACGCCATGTGTTTGACGCTTCCGTAACCAATTCGATGATTTGGGCTCTCGACAGGCCGGCATCCGTGGATGCCGGCCTGTTTTTCATTCCGCCGGATATTCGCCCTCGAATCGATGGTGATAAAATCAAAGGAAGAAAAGGAGAATACTATGCGTTGGGAAGAATTGACCGGCGACCTGTTCCCGCAGGCCGTCAAACAGACCAAAGGCGTCTGCCTTCTGCCGCTTTCGTGCATCGAGCGGCACGGACATCACCTGCCCCTGGGCACGGACATGTTCATCGGCCGCGAGTTGTGCAACCGCGCCGCCGAGATCGAGCCGGCCGTGGTGTTCCCGGATTTCTATTTCACCCAGATCCTGGAAGCCCGGCATGTCCCCGGCACGATCGGCATCGAGCCGGAGCTGATCATCCGCCTGATGGAGAACGCCTGCCGTGAGATCGCCCGCAACGGCTTGAAGAAGATCGTCATCGTCAACGCCCACGGCGGCAATGACAACCTCATCCATTATTTTTCGCAGATCCAGCTCGCCAGCCCGCGTGACTACGTGGTCTATGTGGCCCAGCCCTCCTACAACGCCGAGGAATCCGCCACCGCCGTCCAGTGGGAGACCACCGTGGACGGTCACGCCGGCGAACGCGAGACCAGCATGATCATGGCTGTCCGGCCCGAGCTGGTCAACGCCAAAGCCATGCCGGCCAACGGGGAAGGCATGCCGCAGGAACGTTTGAAGGCTTTGCGCGACCAGGGCACCGATATGGGCATCTGGTGGTACGCCGATCACCCCACCCACTATTGCGGAGACGGCCGGCCTGCCACGGCCAAGAAAGGCGAAGTCTGGTTCGCCGATCGTTCCAAAGCCCTGGCCAAGGTCATCCGGACCATCAAAGACGACAAGAAAACCAAACAGCTCCAGGATGAATTCTTCAAAAAGACCTTGCAACACTGATCGAGCAGGCCGGCGCAGAAATGTGCCGGCCTTTTTTCCCTTGACTCTCCCCCTGCCGGAGAGTGTACACTGTCCATCGACAGGAGGATCGAATGACCGACGACTTGATCTATTTTGCACAGCCCGGCTGGATGACCGATCCGGGACCGTACACCTCCCGGCTGGAGGATCTGCCCTGCCGGATCGACGAACTTTGCAGGCTGGTCCAGGGAGCCACCGTCCACATCTTTTGGGCGAAAAGCTACGGATTGGAGCTCCCCGGGGAGCGCAGAGCCGAGGTCCAGCTTCGGACGCTCGAGCGGCGCCTCGCCCGGACATTCGAGCTGGATCCGCGCCCGCTGGCCGAGGCGCGTCCGCCCGAGAAAAGGCTGGTCGGGAACTGCCGGGACTTTTCCCTGCTCTTGGTGTCCATCCTGCGCCACCAGGGGGTCCCGGCCCGGGCGCGCTGCGGTTTCGGCGCCTATTTCATGCCGAACCATTTCGAGGACCACTGGGTGGCCGAGTATTGGAATGCCGCGGAGGACCGCTGGGTCCTGGTGGATGCCCAACTCGACGAGTTGCAGTGCAAGGCATTGAAGATTTCCTTCGACCCGCTGGATGTGCCGCGAAACCAGTTCATCACCGGCGGCAAGGCCTGGCAGATGTGCCGGGGCGGGCAGGCCGATCCGGACACCTTCGGCATCTTCGACCTGCACGGGCTGGGCTTCGTCCGCGGCGACTTCGTCCGGGACGTGGCCTCCCTGAACAAGCTGGAACTGCTGCCGTGGGACTGCTGGGGCATCATCGAAAAAGAGGCCGAAAACGATCCGGCCGACCTGGCCTTCCTCGACAACCTGGCAGCGCTGACCGAGGGCGACGTTCCGGATTTTGAAGCCGTTCGCAAGCTGTACGACTCGGATGTGCGCCTGAAAGCGACCGGCTCCGTCCGCAGCTACGTGGAGGGCGGCCCACAGATCGTCCAGATCGCCGGCTGACCGGGCGGCGACAAAAAAGGACCGGCGCAAATGCCGGTCCTTTATCATTCAGGCAGTCTCACCCACCCTGCGCTGGCTTTCCCTGGCCAGGGCACGGATGTGTTCCATCACCGTTTCAGCCACCCGCTTGACCAGGGATGCGTCGTTGGCGTCCCCGCTGAAGTGCAAAGGCTTCCCAAGCGTGATGGCGTACGGGCCGCGCAGATACCAGGTGACGATATCGGGCTCGCCTTCCAGGATGGTCGGGATGCGCTTGCAGCCCTTGTTGGAGAGGAAGATCCCCAGCGGCACCACCGGGACGCCGCTCTTGAGCGCCAGCCGGGCCACACCGCTGCGCGGAGCATGGAACCCGTCCACCGGACTGATCAATCCCTCGGGGAAGATCGCCACCGAGCGACCGGAATTAAGCGCATGGTGGGCCTCATCGAGCACCCGCTCACCCTGGCCCGGGACCACCGAGATCTGGCGCATCTTCCGCATGTAAGCACCCAGGACCGGGATCGAGAAGACCTTGGAGGTGATCATCACGCTCATCGGCTTGGACGAGATCAGGTGGATCAGGATCGGGTCGGTCGTGCTGGGGTGGTTGGCGGCAAAAAGGACGGGGCCTTTGGGCAGCTCATCCTGCCAGTCGACATCCATTTTCAGCATCAACTTTGCATAGCCCCCGATCAGGACCCGGCCGGCCAGGTAAAGGGTTTTTGAAATCATGAAAATTCACCTCGTCTTGAGTTGGAACCCTCCCGAAGACAAAAGGTTCGTGATCTGATGTTACAGAATTGTCAGGTCGCCCGCCTATCATCCGGCTAATAAAAGCCTATCAAACCGTAAAAAAAGCCCC
>DATJPX010000047.1:0-17110 GCA_035506155.1 Anaerolineales bacterium | reverse complement strand
TCTTCGTACCATAGGAAAAAGGCCCGAAGGGTTCGAAACGCAGCATGTCTTCCACCAGGGTTATGGGCTGATTCTTCCAGGTAGAGCAAGAATTGTCGAATAAAAGAGGGACTGATCTGGCCGATCTGCTGGACCGCCTGCGCTTCACAGTAATCCGTAAACAACTTTATTTTTTGGCGATAAAAGCGTAAGCTGCCTTCTGCCAACCCTGCGGATTTACGGTCGATCAGGAAGGCTTCCAGCCAGGTTAGAAGGTAATCATCAACACTGGAAAACTTAATAGTCCTCTGGGTCTCGGTCTTTAAAGACATACGGCACACTCCTTTGTGTGTGCCGAGTGCCCCTATATATTGGGTTTTTAGCCGGATTTCCCCTCAAAAAGCCATATTTGTAGGGCGGGTGGGGGTCGAACCCACACGGTGTCTCCACCGGCGGATTTTAAGTCCGCAGCGTCTGCCAATTCCGCCACCGCCCCGTGGCGCGTATTATACTCCAACCTTTTTTCGCAAGCGAGCATAGCGGGAGAAGAAGTGTACCCAGAAGGGGGAAAGGCCCCCTTCGACACGCCCCTGGCGGATGACTTGGCGCAGGCCGTCCGGCCCGTCGAATTGGGGCAGGACAAGATGGGCCGCGCCCAGCTCGCTGGCAGCGTGCCCATCCGAGCCGGCAGTGCCGGGCAGGTTATGCAGGCGGGCGAACTCGAGCGCCTTGTCGTTGTCGCCGGCCAGCAGGCAGCGTGCGTTGAAAATCTCGATGGCATCCACAAATGGGGCGATCTCGAGCAGATCGTCCGGCTTCCAGGCGCCGTTCCGGTACGAATCGAACGGGTGGGAAACGCTGATGAAAGCCCCCTGGTCCCGCAGGCGCCGGATGGTCTCCTGCGGGGTGAGGCCCCTTGGCACTTCCTCCGTCACAAAGGAGGCCAGGATCTCACCGCGGTCGGTCATGATCTCCTCGCCGACGATGATGCGCTCCGGGTCGAGGGCCTGGACGGCCAGGGCGCCGTGGATGGAGTTGTGGTCGGTGACGACAACCCGATCCAGGCCTTTGCGGCGGCAGGTTCGGATGAAATCCTCCGGACGAGTCAGGGAATCTTTGGATGCAATGGTATGGGTATGGAAATCTATACGCAGATGGGGTATATTCATGGTGGTTGGATTACTTCTCACTTGACAGGTATGAGGCGTGGGTTATATACTGACTTCATCAGTGTAGGAATATTAATCAACATTATAGCGCTCGATTATCTTGATTTTCAGCGGAGATGAACAGGAATGAACGTGGATGGAGTGAGAAATCCAGCGTTTAGTGGGCATTGGAAACATGACGAGATTCCGTTTCGATGTTCACCGCGCCGGATTTCTTTCTATTTCCATTCCACTGGCGCCCTCCGGCAAAAGGTCCACCACCGTCAGCTCGGCCTGAGTGTCGAACGATCGGACGGTTCCAATGACTGAGGTTCTGACCTGGATCGTCGATATCCTGACGAAAATTATACAGCCATTCAGCCAGGTTCTCGGCTCGAAGGGACCGCTGATCAATCAGGGCTTGGGCAATCTGATCGGCGCCCTGATCATCGTTCTGGTCATCCTGACCGACTTGATCAATTCATTTACCTGGCTCAAACGTGAGGGGGTCAGCCGAGGCATCTTTTTTTCGATCCTGACCCTCCTGGTGGAAGCCCTCGCTGTCACTATTTTTTGGTACGTCCCGCATTGGATTTATCTCTATTTGACCTCCAAGATTTCCCCAGAGTTCATGCGCTGGGTGTTCCTCTATGCCGTCAGTATCGTATACTATCTTTATTCCAGGGAATTTAGCGGGGCTCGCGGCTTCGTGACCTATCTGGCCCACCTGACGGCACTCCTGCTTGGCTGGCTCTTCGGCGGCTGGCTGGGGATCATCTTCCTGTCCATGCCGCTCATCCTGGCCTTCTACTTCGCCCTCAAATATCTCGCCCTGGCAATCGTCCCGGCCGCGAACCCAGACGACCGTTTCCTCGATTTCAACGAATTGGTGGGATTCTTCGGGCAAGTGTACCTGCTCCTCGCCCGGATCTTCAAATCTGACGAGAGGACCCTCCTTCAGCATTTCCGCGATACCGTCACGAAATTCACCGATTCCATCCACCGCATCGGTGGTGAAAAATGGAAGCGCTTCTTGGTTTTGGTCTGGTATATGTGGGGCGTCCAATATCCTCACCTGGTGGTGACCGATACGATCGGCCGGCGGATCGAGACGCGCATCCGAGGCAGCCAGTTCAATTCGGCAGGGGCGCCCGGGATGATCTGGTGCAAGTCGAACCAGCTCATCGGGATCACGACCGGCCCGCATTTCGCCCGCGTTGGCGGCCCCGGCCTGGTATTTACCCATATGATGGAGCGCCCGATCCAGATCGCCGATCCCCACGCCGGACCGAGCTCGCCCGAGCTCGATGCGGTCGGATGCGTCGACCTGCGCATCCAGCTGCGCACAGCCAAAATCGCCGCAGTGACCAAGGATGGTAATCCGTTCGAAGCGATCCTTTTCACCTCCTTTGCGATCGACCGCCTGGACTGGACCCTGGCCGATCACCACCGCCTGAACAAGGCCAATCCGATCCTTCGGAATGGCCGGAACGTGGACCACGGCGTGGGGAATTTCAAATACAACCCAGCCAGAGTCCAGGCGGCTTTGAGTACCACATCCATCAATAATTCCATCCCGGGAGCGGGAATCCAAATCATCCATTGGGACGATTGGGTGGTCAGCCGCTTGAGCGAAGCAACGCGGCAGGTACTGTCCCAGCGCAACCTGGATGAATTATGGCATCCGCGCGGGGACGGCGCCGGGAAGAACGCCCTCGACGAGATCGGCGGGGAGATCAAAGCCATTATGGAGCCTCGCCTGCAGGAATATGGCATCCGCCTTTTCGCCTCCCGGGTGGTCAATTATATCTTCCCCGAAAACCATCCGATCGTCCAACAACAGATCGCCACGTGGAGCGCCGCCTGGGAAAAACGCTCGGCCCAGACGCTCGCCGAAGGCCAGGCGGAAGCCGACCGTCTCGAACGTGAGGCGACTGCCTATGCCCGTTCGATGTTCCTGACCCTGGTTGCGGATGGGCTGGACAAAGCCCGCCTGGTCAACCCCGAGCTGCCAAAGCACGTCATCGCCATGCGGGTCATCGGTGCGATGGAGGAACTCCTCAAACAACCCGCCGAACCGACTGGCGAGGCAGCCAGCGAGGACGCCCGCCAGGAAGCCCGTGGACGCCTGACCGCATTGAAGCAAAAAATATTCCCGCAGCCTTGAGTGAATAGAAATGTCCTTATCCGTTCCTGACAACACCGATTCGAAAAACTGGCAGGACAGGTTCACAGCCAGAAACGCCCAGGACGCCGATGCCAGGCGGATCGATAGCATCGCGCTGGTCTATATCCTGGCTGTCCTCGTCTCGTCTCTATATGCAACAGGTTACATCTGGTTCTATCAGGGGCCGGCCCTGCTCCACTGGCGCGGCCCGAACGCGATCCTGATCGGATGGTTGGTGGTCATCATCGCCCTGGTCATCCTTTCGGTGATTGCCTTCTCCCTTTTATTCAGAACGGCCGTCGTCTTCCTGGTCACCTTATATCACCAGCCGGATGAAGCCGACCCGGCGGCGCGGATCTGGCTGCGTTTTCTCGGCGTGCCTCCCGTGCCGCCTCCCTTGAACAACCTCCTGCACTACCCGTTTGCCATCGTCCGGGATGGCGAAGTCGCCTCCAGGAAATGGATCACCTGGCTGGGCGGCCCCGCCAAGCTGGTCATTTTCGATGGGAACGCCCTTTATGTGGAGCGCGGCAACGTTTTCTCACGGATTATCGGTCCGGCGGGACACTTACCCTTCCTGGATGCAACGGAAACGGTCAAGGCAGTGGTGGACCTCCACCCGCAGGTCATCGATAAACCAGGCGGGGTCAAGGCATGGACGAAGGACGGGATCCACATCCAGATGGACGTGCGCCTGGAATGCCAGATCGGCCTGGAGGGGATGACCGAGGCCACTTCCAAAGGATTGCTGTATCCTTACGGTCCGGACTCGGTGCGGAAGGCCATCGAAACGATGGCAGTCCGCTACGACGGGGAAAAGAAGCGCCTGGTCGAATCCGATTGGGCCGACGGTGTGTGGGGGCAGGTCCAGGGAATGCTGGCCACGTATGTGTTCAGTCACACGGTGGATGAATTGTTCCTGGCAGAGAGCGGCCCCGACCAGATCCTCTCCCAGGAGGTCACAGCCAAATGGATCGAGGACATGAACAGGCGGCTTTTCCGATTCGGAACGCGCCTGAACAGCCTGCAGATCACGAACATCGCCCCGGTCTCCCCGGCGGTAAACAGCCAGCGGGTAAAAGCGTGGGAAGCCAAGAAGCAGAGCGCCACCGCAGTCAGCCGGGGCGAAGCCAAGGCCTACGGCATCCTGACGAACGAGAAGGCCCGGGCGGAAGCAGAGCGGGACCTGATCGATGCAATCGCAGAGGGGCTGAGAGGCACCGACCCGTCCCGATATTATGAACAGCTGGTATTGTCACTTTCAGGGATCCTCGATCAGAGCCTCAAGGACACTGAACTCACCCCTTACATTGCCAGCGAGACCCTCGAGTCGTTCAAAAAACTGCGTGAACTCTTGCGCCTGCCCTGATGGGAGGGAACATGGACCGTGAAGCGATAAAAATCCTGGAATCCATCGAAATTCCCGAGGGGGAAGCCTTGCTTTTCGAGCTCCGCCAGAGGTTGCTGGTCGCGAACATCGACGAAGCCAGGCAGATCATCGAGGAACTAAAAGGGCGGGGAAAATCCCACGTCCTGGGGCATACCCTTTTCGACGACCAGCCGTATTATTTCCTGTTCGAAGCCTATGCACACTATCTCTTATCCGGGGAGCAGGATAAGGCCGCGGACCTGGCGAACCGGGCGGTTTCCCTTTTCCACCTGCGCAATCTGAAATGGAACGAGGCCCTGACCCATTGGTTCCTGTACGTTCTCTACAACAAGTACAGCCGTAAGGACGAAGCCTGCAAAGAATTGCAGCTCGCCACCGCCATCCTGGAAGGAATTGCAAAGGATTTCCAGCTCCAGGGGCGTGTGTCAGACTGCCTGAGCTGTCAGGGTGTCCTCCGTCAGCTCTATCGCTGCATCAACCTGTATCCTCCCATGGGTGAACTCATCGCTCCCGCAGAACAAAAAGGATACTTGCTGCCTCCCTGGATGCCGGTATACGAAAACGTCGAGGGAAATTTGAAAAACCATCCACTCTGGGCCGATCCAAGCAAGGACAAGGTGGTGGAACTCCAATTGGTCATCATCGGGGAGAGATGGTATTCGGTCAAGTCAGTCCAGCCCGACTCGAATAAGATCCTGCTCGAATCCGGATCCGGATTCGAATATGGCTGGGCAAAGGTCCAGGGGCAGGATATGAACGCGGCCAAGCCGGTCGACCTCCAGGACGGGGACTATGTTTTATTTATCAAACGCGGCGAAGTGCAGGAGGATGAGCTTGTCGTCGCCTCCTGTTGGAAAGACCAGGAGAAAAACACTTACGCGTACATCGTCCGGAAATGCGGTAAAAAGGCCAGCAACGGCTTCTCGCTCTATGCAGAGAGCTCGGAAGTCGGCGACCGCTACAAACCTCTGCCGGTGGGCGAGGATATTCATATCTTGGGGCATGTCGTCGCAGTTGCCAAACCCATTAAAACCCACCGGCTCGATAATTTGCTGGTCATCGAGCAAAACAAGAACATCCCTATTCCTCCCCAGAAATTGACCCCCCATTATCTCTCGACGGTAATCTCTCCATACTTCGATGCCTTTGCCGCTGTCCAAAAGATCGTCTGTGAATATTCGAAACAGCCCAACAAGGAAATAGAAATCAAGGTCATCAAACAATTCTCGCCTTTCAGCATTGGCCTGGACGGCATCATCCCGGGCGCCATCGAACTCATCAAAATGACCCGGAAATGGCAGATCGAGCATGAGAAGAAAATGGCCAAGCTGATCGAAGAGGAGACCCGCCTCAATATCGAGTTAAAGGAAAAGGAAGTACAAAAGGTCGCCCTGGAAAACGAGAAATTGAAATTGGAGAACAGGAAATTACGCCAGGAACTGCAACCGAGCCTTGAGGCAAGCCTGACCCCCCTCCTGCCTCCAAACCTTTCCAGGGACGATATGCACGCCCTCCTGGATCGGTTGGCCCCACCGCTTTTGTCCATCGCGCTCAACCCGCTGGTGATCACCAGCATCGACGGCGAACGCCAGGATTCCTACGTCGAAAGCGGTCCGGACGAGGACACCCCCTCCGCCCGCGAGGGGACCTCGGGAACGTCTCCTTTCGAGGGGCAAACAGACGAGGAGCTCTATCGCTCCCTGGTTGCCATGTCCCATAAGGATGAAGAGCTCGTCCAAAGGTTGATCGATCTCGAGATGAAGAACGAGAAAGGGATCGACCGTAGAGAGGCAATGGAACGCGCCCTATTTCATTGGTTGCGTCAAAATAAATAATTCAGGAACAGGATCCCATTTAATGACAGATAATCTACCCACGACGGTTTTCCTCCCGCCTCCGATTCACCAGGCTCTCAAGTCGAAACTTCCCCTGGTCGCCCTCGAATCGACCGTCATCACCCACGGGCTGCCGCGGCCGCAGAACCTGCAGCTTGCCCGCGACATGGAGCGCACCGTCCGGGAGAATGGAGCCACGCCGGCCACGGTCGCCCTGCTGGATGGGGAGATCCACGTAGGATTGACGGACGCCGAGCTGGAGCGCCTATCCGCAGAAACGAATGTTCGCAAGGTCAGCCGGCGGGATTTTGCCACCGCCATCCTGAAGAAAGAATGCGGCGGCACGACTGTCGCCGGGACCCTGTTCGCCGCACATCGGGCCGGGATCCAGGTCTTTGCCACGGGCGGGATCGGCGGCGTGCATGAGGTCGAGACCTTCGACGTCTCCACTGACCTGCAGGCCCTGGCCGATACCCCGCTGGTGGTCGTCTGTGCGGGTGCAAAGGCCATCCTCGACCTGCCCGCCACGCTCGAATATCTGGAGACCATGGCAGTGCCGGTCGTCGGCTATGGCACGGACGAGTTCCCGGCCTTCTATTCCCGCTCGAGCAGCCTCCCGGTCAGCGCCCGGCTGGATACGCCGAAGGATGTGGTCGATTTTGCCAAAGCCCATTGGGAAATCGGCATGCGCAGCGCAGTACTGGTCTGCCAGCCGCTGCCGGTCGAAGATGAGCTTCCCCGGAAAGACGTCGATGGAGCGATCCAGCAAGCTCGCCGGGAAGCCCATGAAAAAGGACTGCATGGCCAGTCGCTGACCCCCTTCCTGCTCCAGCGCTTGACCGAATTGACCGGCGGGAAAAGCTTGCAGGCCAATCTGGCCCTGCTGCTCAATAACGCCCGCCTGGCAGCGCGGATCGCAGCCGAATTTTCGAGAAGCAAACAAACCATTATGTAACCGGAATAAGGATCGAAAACGAAACGGATGCAAGTGAAATTATCGCTTGCATCCGTTTCGTTTGGCCGATGGAGAACGTCCGGACGGGTCAGATTTCCTATTTCGTCGGAGTCGGCCAGCGCGTGTCGGAGGGGATCAGGGTACGGGTCGGCAGGTGGGTGAAAGTCGCGCTTGGGACGCGGGTCGGCGAACGTGTCGGGGAAGGGATGGGCGTGATGGTTGGCAGGGGTGTAGGCGTCCCGGTCGGGGGGGTACCTACCACCAGAAACTGGTTGATGACCTTCCAATCCGTGCCGACGAAGAAAACCAGTTGGTAGGTCCCGGCCAGCCACTGATCGGGGGGAAGCTCCAGGACGTAAAGGCCGTAACCGCCCGTACCGCCGCTCCATGGAGAGGTGTCGTACTTCAACAACTCGCCGTTGTAATACCACAGGGCCGTCCACTCGACGCCATCGGTCATGCCATCGTACGTATACGTGACGAAAATGCGTTTCAAGGGATTCTGGAAGACCGTCTGCGGGTTGATCGGCTTGTAGCCTGAGACAGTGAGCGAGAATTTCAAGGGACTGAAGACCGCCGCCGGGTTGGGCGTCACCGTGCTTTGGAACTGGGCCTCGACGGCGATCGGCATGAACGGGGTTACGGTGTCGGTCGGGGTATAGCTTTCCGCCGGGGTCTGGGTGATCGTCGGGGTATCCGTAATGGTCGGGGTCAGGCTGATAGTCGGGGTCAGGGAGATCGTCGGCGTGGGCGATTTCGTCGGGCTGGGAGGGAAATAGGCATAGGCGACTGGCTCCCCAAGGATGCCGACCAGGACACTGCACCCGACCAGGAGGCCAGCCAGGAAGATCGTCCACCAGCCACTCATCATCTGCCGGCGGCGTAGACGGAAATAGGCAACCTTCTCCCCTGCCCGCAAGATCCGCACACCCGACCAGAGGCTGAAGAAGGCGCCGGCGATCGTCACGATCACCGCCATGACCACTGCACTATGAATATCCAGATTCATCCCGGCTGAATTATACCCTGCCCTCCGGAAAGGAAATCGGATGGAAATCGGTCGATCGGCTATCCCAAAGTCCCAGCTTGATTCGAAGAAAATCGATTATGCTCCGTTCCGGATCTCGCTGTGACCCTCGTCCAAGACCAAACCTGTCCCTTCGGCATCGCTTTTCAGCGGCTGTTCCCAGACAGCCGCCAAGCCCGAAGCCTGCCTAGCCGACTTGACGGCCAGCCGGGAACGTGCTACATTTTTCTCATGCCACTCATCTTCCTTAAACTCGGCGGGTCGCTGATCACCGACAAATCCCGCCCGTACACCCTTCGTTCCGAAAAACTGACGGACCTGGCCGGGCGGATCGCCGCGGCCGTCCACGATCACCCGGACATGCAACTGGTCCTCGGGCACGGATCGGGCTCCTTCGGCCACACCGCCGCCAGCCAGTACAACACTCATTTCGGCGTTTCCGGGCCGGAAGCCTGGCGCGGCTTTGCCGAAGTCTGGTACCAGGCCTCTTCGCTGAACCGGATCGTGGTGGAAGCCCTGCGTAACGCCGGCCTGCCTGCCATTACCTTCTCCCCGCTCGCCTCCGTGACCGCCCATGATGGGAAGGCCTTCATTTGGGATCATTATCCTCTCCAGACGGCCCTCACAAACGGCCTGCTGCCGGTCGTCCACGGCGATGTGGCAGTCGACGACGCCCGCGGCGGAACGATCCTCTCCACCGAGGACCTGTTCGAGCACCTGGCCCTCGGCCTCCACCCGAACCGCATCCTGCTGGCCGGACTGGAAGAAGGCGTCTGGGCGGATTTCCCGGAGCGGACCCACCTCCGGGAGGAATTGACGCCGACGGAGCTGGCCGGCACGGTGCCGGGCCTCCAGGGGTCCAGCGCAACCGACGTCACGGGCGGGATGCTCAGCAAGGTCAGTGGGATGCTGGCGCTTGTCGGTGAGCTTCCCGACCTGGAAGTATTGATCTTTTCAGGGGAGAATCCGGAGAATCTTTCGAAAGCCCTGGATGGGGAGAACCCCGGGACGCTTCTCCATCGTTGACAGCCTGTCCGTCCTGCATTAAACTCATCCTCCTTTCAATTCCAGGAGCGCTATTATGTATTCCCGTCTCGAACTCGAGGAAATCGAAGATCGCAGCCTTGCGCCGTACGCCATGCGCAGCAAGGATACCAAGGGCCGCGCCTACCTGGATCGCGAGCCCGATTACCGTACCCCCTTCCAGCGCGATCGTGACCGCATCCTTCACACGACCGCCTTCCGGCGGCTGGAATACAAGACGCAGGTCTTTATCAATTTCGAAGGGGATTACTTCCGTACCCGCCTGACCCACACCCTGGAAGTAGCCCAAGTGGGCCGGACGATCGCCCGCGCCCTCGGCGCGAACGAAGACCTGGTCGAGGCCATCTGCCTGGCCCACGACCTGGGGCACTCCCCCTTCGGGCACGCCGGGGAATACACCCTGGCGCGCTTGATGAAAGAGTACGGCGGATTCGACCACAACAAGCAATCCCTGCGCATCGTAACTGAGCTTGAACAACGCTACCCCGAATTCCCCGGCCTGAATCTGACCTACGAAGTCCGTGAGGGCATGGTCAAGCACGAATCGGAATACGATATTTCGGATGCGCGCGATTTCAACCCGGAAGTGCGCGGCAACCTGGAAACCCAGATCTGCAACGTCGCCGATGAGCTGGCCTACACCACCCATGACCTGGATGACGGCCTCCGCTCGGGCATGATCACACCCCAGCTCCTGGATGGGATCGCCATTTGGGAGATCCTGGTCCATACCTTCAATTGGAAGGGACCCGGCCTGGAGGATCTCGAGCGGCACCGCATGATCCGTCACCTGGTCGGGATGATGGTCACGGACATGGTCCAGGCGACAGACGCCCGCCTGAAGGAAAGCGGCGCCGGGTCGGCGTTGGACCTGCAAAAGCTATCCTATAACGTCATCGGTTACAGCGAGGACGTCCAGCGCCGCAACCGGGAGTTGAAGGATTTTCTCTACAAGAAACTCTACCGCCATTATCGGGTCGTCCGCATGCAGGTCAAGGCCGAACACATCATCACAGACCTGTTCAACTCCTATCACGACGAGCCGCTCATCCTCCCGGATCATGTCCAGGCCTGGATCCCGGCGCGCGGCCTGGAGCGGACGATCTGCGACTACATTGCCGGCATGACCGACCGGTTCGCCATCGACGAACACGAACGCCTCCATGATCCGCACCTCAGACCCTAGCGAGCGAGAGAGATATGGCCGATAAACAACCCACTTACCTGACTGCCGAAGGCGCTGCCAAGCTCGAAGCCGAGCTCAAGGACATGAAAGGACCCCAAAGGGAAGCCCTGGCGCGCCGCTTGCGGGACGCCATCCAGATGGGCGATCTTTCGGAGAACGCCGATTATCACAAGGCCAAGGAGGACCAGGGCTTCCTCGAAGGCCGCATCCTTGAAATCGAGTTCGCCCTGCGGAATGCCATCATCGTCGAAGAGAAGAGCGGACCGAGAAACGTCGTTGCCGTCGGGACACATGTAACCGTCCAGGAATCCGGCTTCGATCCGGAAACCTATCACATGGTCGGGGCGAAGGAAGCCGACCCGCGCACCGGGAAGATCTCCCACGAATCCCCCATCGGCCGGGCTTTGATGGACCACCACGTCGGCGAGACAGTCGACGTGGAAACCCCCGGCGGAAAGCTCAAGTTGAAGATTTTGAAGATCGAGTAAATAAAATCGGGCGGCCTGAATTAGGCCGCCCGAATGATTTAATCCGTTATTCCCGGCTGGTTATGCCGGCGCAGTCACCTTGGGCCAGACGGCGATCTCGAGGGTCAGCCGGTCGAAATAGCTGCTCTCGGGGAGGGCGCCCTGCCCAAACTGCATATCGGAGACTGTGGCGACAAGCTGCAGCGCAGCCGTCTCCAGGACCACCTGCTTGCCGCGTTCGACCATGAAGGGCTCGCCCTTGGCCTGCAGGCGCTGGAAGGTGGCCACATCGTTGAAGGCATGCGTACTCATCAGGACCTTGGTGACGGTCTGGATGTCATTCTTGTCGAACAACCAGACTTCGAACGCCTGGACTTTCTTCGGCTCACCCACGCCGATCGTCTCGGAAATGCCGATGCCGCACTCACCCAGGAATTCTCCGGAAGGTGAGTCGATGCTGAACGAGTCATCGAAAAGGTCGTCTCCAAGCACGTACGTGGTGACGAATTGGGCAATCGGGGGCTCTTCGCCCATGGCTTCGTAATCCGTCAACTCGGTCTGGCTGGTGATATCCTGGGCCCGCCGGGCCGCACTGGGGGCGCCGCTGCTGGTGTTCCGGAAGAGCGGGATCAAATAGCGGAAGATCACGAAACCCAGGATGATAAAGGCGACGATCGCCCCGATGATCACGACGACGGTCAGCGAGCCGCCCTTCCCCGCCGTGCTGCCGGTTCCCGGGGTGGTCGAACCGCCGGTCGCGGGCGTCGGGACGACTCCACCCGGTTCGACGACGTTCATGAAAGCGGTAATGGCGTTGGCGTCCTGTCCGGCAGGATTATTCTTGATGTACCCGAGCACGGTCGGCCCTGCCGCGCCCAGGCCCTGGAAGCGCGCTTTTGCCAGCGCGTCGTTCGGATCCACGCGGTAGGAATCGATCGCCATCCTGACGTATTGTTCCTGGTAAGAGGGGTCTAATGAAGCGGGCGGCAAATTCGTCCACTCAACCGGCTGGATGACCCACGCCCAGATCAGGCCAACAATGAGACCGATCACAGCGCCAATCAGTCCAGCGACCACCGGTTTCTTCAGGAAATCACTCTTCATGAACATCTCCTCTGACTCAATGGGCCAATACCATGATTATACAAAACCTTTTAAAAATGTGAAACACCTATTTTTGTTTCATAAGATAGAGCCAGCGCTCGGAATCGCGCACCGCGCTGGATTGTTTAATAGTGTACCACTGTCCGAAGGCTTTTTCGAAACCTTCCCGGGTGTAATCGGGGAAGATGTCCTGGCGGCTGCGCAGGAGCTTTTGGACCTGTGAATCGCTCTTCGGGACAAACTCGACGATCAACCATTCCCCGCAGCCGGCGAAGAACTCCGCCACCCGGCCCAGCGGGACATTGTTCGCAATCGCCAGGTGGTGGACGAGCGCCAGCGCCAGGACCGCCTGGGCCGGGCCGCGTTCGCTGAACGCCTGTCGCTCTTGGTTGTTCCAGCCGATCGCCGGGCTGGGATTGGTCAGGTCGAGTACCATCGGCTGGAGGTTGGTCTCTTTATTTTCTTTGACCAGCCGGTAGTTGACCTCCACGGCCGCCGGGTCGATATCCGAGGAGACGACGAACGCCCCTCCTGCCGCGGCCACCCGGCTGAAAAGGCCCGTATTTGCGCCCAGGTCCCAGACGGTCTTCGCCCGGGCCTTTGCCAGCCAGTCCCCCACCAGGGCCTTCTTGTGCTCGAAGGCCATATCGGTGTAGTTGTTGGCGGCATAGTAATCCGCCCATTCGGTCCCGGCCGGTTTCCATTCCAGCTTGCGGATGGTCGTCCTGAGGCTGCTGATCAGGCCCAGCAAGGCCTCTTTGGTCATCGTCCGCCCCTGACGGGCTTCCGAGACTGCCACATCCGCATATCGCTTTTGCGCGCCGGCGTGCAGGTGGATGTGGGAAGCCAATCCCAGATTGATGCGGGTGCGGACCGGCAGCAGCCGGCTGGCCAGGTCGAGCGGCACCCCGTCGATGTAGACGCGCAGTAGCTGGCTCAGGCGCACGTCCCGATAGGCCATCAGCGCCAGCGGAGCCAGGAAATGCTGGCAGAATTGGCGATAAGCCACCCAAGGCTCCCCTTCCTTGTATGCTTCGAAGGAGAGGGTGTCGATCAGGGTGGCTTTGCCGTTATAAAACTGGATATTGTAAGCGCTGGCGTCCTTGAGGGACATGCCCAGCTTGAGAGCCCGCCGCTGGATCGAGAGGGTCGCCAGGGCGGCATCCTTCAACTGGCCGAACGACCACTCATACGGATAGGTGATGAACGGGACCCGTTCGGGGCGGATGATCTTGAAGGCGAGCTTGTCTTCGGCAGGCTTGACCTTGACCTCGGCGTGCGGAATCAACAGGCCGACTTTGATCAGCTTGGCATAGAGGCCGGAGTCCATCATCAGCCCGTAATCCTGGGCGTAGGACTGGTTGACCTGCCGGTAGAGAATCCCTTCCCGGGTGAACAGGAAACCGCTCGGGTCGCGGAAGGAGGCGCTAAGCGCCGGGCTGTTCTTCGTCATCGTCATCGACATCTGCCTGGGTCTTCGTCTTTTTGCGATTGAGCCAGCGTTTGATCCTGCTCCAGCTTGCGGCGATGGCAATGCTGGCGCCGGCCAGGCCTGCGATCAGTAATTGGATCAAAAAACTTCCGGAACCGGGATCGAGATAAAGTAGGAACATCATTTACTCCTGTGCAGTCTCAGGGATCACATCTTCGAGTAGGAACGTCTCTTCGCACGCCGTGCATTGGGCTTCCCGCTTGTTGGCGATGACCAACAAACCGCCGCATTTCGGACAGGGTTGGGCCAGCGGGCGCTTCCAGGACGTGAAGTCGCAGTTGGGATAATTGTTGCAGCCGAAAAAGATCCGGCCTTTGCGGGTCTTGCGCTGGACGACGTCCCCGCCATCCTTCGGGCAGGTGACGCCGATCTTCTCAAGCCAGGGTTCGGTATGGCGGCAATCCGGGAAACCTGAGCACGAGATGAACTTCCCATAACGGCCATAGCGGATGACCAGTTCCTTGCCACAATCCGGGCAGGCGCGTCCGATCGGCTCAGGCCCGGTCTTCGTGACCGGCATCTCAGCCTGGGCTTTTTTAACGGTCACTTCGAATGGGGTATAGAAAGTCCCGACGATCTTTTCCCACTCCGCCTGGCCTTCGGCGATCTTGTCGAGGTCCTCTTCCATGTGGGCGGTGAACTGGAAATCGATGATGTCCGGGAAATACTGCATCATCAGGTCGTTGACCAGGATGCCCGTCTCGGTCGGAATCAGGCGCCGGTCGACTCGCTCGACATAACCGCGTTGCTGGATGGTGGAAAGGGTGGGCGCATACGTGGACGGCCGGCCGATGCCGTACTCTTCCAGGATCGCCACCAGGGAGGCTTCCGAGTAACGCGGCGGCGGCTGGGTGAAGTGCTGCTCCGGGATCAACCGAACCAGGTCCTGTTTCTGGCCCTCGGCGATGGAGGCCGGGATGCGGACGTTCATCTCGTCCTCTTCCTCGGTCTTCTTATCCTCGTCTTTCGCTTCTTCGTAGACCACCAGGAAGCCGGGGAATTTGACCGCCGAACCGGCTGCCCGCAGGATATAAGAGTGGTCGTCCCCCTTGCCAGTCACATCGACGGAAAGGGTATCGTAGACGGCCGATTCCATCTGGCAGGCCACGAAACGCTGCCAGATGAGCTGGTACAACTTGAACATGGCCGGCTCGAGGAAGGGCTTGACCTTCTCCGGATCGCGCAGCGCCGAGGTCGGGCGGATGGCTTCATGGGCCTCCTGGGCGCCAGCCACCTTCTTGGTGTATTCGATCGGCTTCTCGGGTAGGAAATCGTTTCCGTAGCGCTGGGCAATGTACTGGCGGACTTCCGTCCGGGCCACTTCGGCGATGTTGGTCGAGTCGGTACGCATGTAAGTGATCAGGCCGGTGGTGCCGCCCTCGCCCACGTCCTGGCCCTCATAAAGGCCCTGGGCCAGTCCCATCGTCCGCTTGGCGGTGAAGCCCAGCTTGCGGGAAGCTTCCTGCTGGAGCGTGGACGTGATAAAGGGAGCGGAGGGCTTGCGCCGGCGTTCGCCGCGTTTTACCCGGGTGACCTCGTAGGCGGCCTTTTCCATGTCGACCAGGATGGGCTTGACGACCTCTTCCTTGCCGAGCTCGGGATCCTTGTCGTCGATCTTGACCAGCTTGGTCAGGAAGGTCTGCTTCTGTCCCTGCGGGCGCAGTTCCGCCCCGATCGACCAGTATTCGACCGGCACGAATGCATCGATCTCGCGCTCGCGCTCGACGATCAGGCGAAGGGCCACCGACTGGACGCGTCCCGCCGAGAGGCGGCTGCGGACTTTTTCCCAAAGGATCGGGCTGATGCTGTAACCCACGAGCCGGTCCAGGATGCGCCGAGCCTGCTGGGCATTGACCAGGTCCATATTGATATCGCGCGGGTTTGAGAAGGCCTCGTTGATCGCACCTTCGGTGATTTCATGGAAGACCACCCGCTTGGCAAGTTTGGGATCGATGGCAGCGGCTTCCATCAAGTGCCAGGAGATCGCCTCGCCTTCGCGGTCGGGGTCGGTGGCAAGATAGATCTCGGCATGTTCCTTCGCCAGCTGTTTGAGTTCCTTGACCACTTCCTTCTTTTCGTTCGGGACGCGGTACTTGGGGGTGAAGTTGTTTTCCACGTCCACCGAGAGCTGCGAGCGAAGCAGGTCGCGCACGTGTCCGACGGAAGCCCGCACCGTATACCCTTTGCCGAGGAAACGGCCGACCGTTTTGGCCTTGGCGGGCGATTCGACGATCACCAGCTTGCCTGAACGGGTCTCGACCTTCTCCGGCTTGACCATGCCCTCGTGTGCGGGAGTCTTGCCGATTCGATACAAGGCCGTCCCGCAGACGCCGCATGTGCCGCGGGTGATCGGCGCCCCGGCTTTGTTGAAAGCCGCCACGGGGTCGACAATTTCCCGTTTTGTCTTGCACTTCATGCAATAAGCTTCCACGAGTCACCTCCTAAAGGTAATCTTCTCGCTGGTTTTTCTTCAGGTTCGCGATGACCTGACGCACCATCTGGGCTTGGTCCCGCCGGCAGACCAGCAGGGCATCGCCCGAATCGATCACGATCAGATCGTCCACACCGATCGTCACGACCAGCTTCTTGTCGGTCGAGTAGACCAGGGTGTCGTGCGTTTCCAGGGCCATGTGTTCGCTGTTCACGACAACGTTGCCGCCTTCGTCCGGAAGGAGCACGTCGAAGAGCGAATCCCACGAGCCGACGTCGCTCCATTCCAGGCCGCCCGCCGGGAGGACCGCGACGTTAATGGCGTTCTCCATGATCCCGTAATCGATCGTCTCCGACTTGAGCTGCGGCCATTCCGCGGCAAGCGTGGTCGCTTCCCGAGGAGTCCCCCAGGCAGCCTCGATGCGTTCCAGGGCGGATTTCAGTTCGGGCATCTGCCGGGCGAATTCCGCCAGGATGCGGTCGACCCGCCAGACGAACATGCCGGAGTTCCAGGAATGATCCCCGGCCGCCAGCATGGCGCGTGCCTTCACTTCATCCGGTTTTTCGGTGAAATGCCGGACGCAATAGACCGGGTAGTCGAATTTTTCCGGCAGAGCTTCGTCCCTTTGGATATACCCGTATCCGGTCGCCGGGAAGGTCGGGGTGATCCCGAGGGTCACCAGGTAATCTTTTTCGGCCACCTGGACGGCCACCCGCATGACCAGGCGGAAGAGATCCCGATTGCGGATATAGTGATCCGACGGGAGGACGAGCATGACCGCTTCCGGATCACGCCTGGCCAGGATCGTTGCCGCCAGACCCACGACCGAAGCTGTGCCGCGCGGCAGAGGTTCGATCAGGAAATTATCCCTGGGCAGTTGCGGCG
>DATJPX010000046.1:0-16430 GCA_035506155.1 Anaerolineales bacterium | reverse complement strand
GATGTCGCGCTACCCCGATTGGACTCCGGCCCAGATCGTGCAGCGGATTGTGGGAAAAGTAGATCCAGTGCCGGGGTCGGCTGCCGGGAGAATCAACCTGTCGGCAGCCCTGAATACCGGGCTGGAATTACGCTATCAAGTTGGGGATCCCAATTCCCCCAACGATAACAATATCAAACCGCGCCTCCGCCTCGTCAACAACACACCGGAGAATATTCCGTTGAGCCAGTTGAAAATCCGCTACTGGTTTACGATCGATTCCAATCAACCTCAAGTTCTCTCCTGCGATTATGCCCCAATCGGCTGCGCAAATATTTTCGGAACTTTCTTTTCCATTCCGGACAACAACCCAAACAAGACCGGCACTTCCGACACTTATCTCGAAGTCTCTTTTGCGAACGCGGCCGGAAACCTGGCAGCAGGCAGCCGGTCAGACATGTATTTGCGGTTCAATAAACTCGATTGGAGCAATTACAACGAGTCGAACGATTTTTCCTTCGATGCATCGAAAACGACCCTGACGCGTTGGGATCGTATCACCGTGTACAGGGAAGATGCGCTGGTGTGGGGAACCGAGCCGGCCGGGGCCGGGCAACTCGCCAATTCGCCGACTGCTTCCTGGACGATTACGGCCTTGCCAACCAATACAATCACCATTTCCTCGACACCCACCCGCACGGTCACTAGGCAGGCGACCGGCACATTCACCCCCACCCGGACCGCCTCCCCTTCGGCCACAAGCACAAGGCAGGTCACCAGCACTTTCACCGCAACTCGACCGGGTTCTCCTTCCCCTACGGGCACTCCAACGCGGACGAGCACTTCCATCCCGGGAACAGCCTGCGCCATAACCTATACCCTGCAGAACGATTGGGGGTCAGGTTTCGCCGCCGGAGTCACGCTGACGAATACGGGCACGACCACCTTTAATGCCTGGACACTCGCCTGGTCCTTTCCAGGCGATCAGACGATCACGAGCCTGTGGAACGGCACATTTGCCCAATCCGGTTCGTTGGTGACGGTCAACAACGCCAGCTACAATGGCGTCATCAGTCCCGGCAGCGCCGTCAGTATCGGGTTTAACGCCAATTACAGCGGCACGAATTCCCCGCCTCCTGGATTCTCCCTGAACGGCACAGCCTGCAAGTAGTTCGGCTCGATCAACAAACGACCGGCGAATAAATCGCCGGTCGTTTTGTTTTTGCGTGGTTGTATTTTTTCGGTTTCAATGCACTCTATTAACTTAGAGTGTTTTCCATCGAAATTCTTGGGCACCGTTTGCCGATCCTGCACTTCAATTCAGTCAAAGAAGGATCGAAGGAGAGCACAAGCCACCCCGAAATATCGCTATCCGAACGGGCATTTCCATTCTGAAGAGAGCACGGAGGAACCTATGTTATCCAACCCAATGAAACTTCGCATTATCAATCGTCGATGGATGATCGTAACAGCAATTGCATCGATTGCAATGATTTTGCTGTCCTCCCTGGGCATCCCGATGAACCCCGCCCGCGCCGCAGGGACGCCCGTGGTATTCCGGGTCGATTCGAACGGCAACCTCACCGCAAACGGTGTAGCTTTCCGTGTGAAGGGCGGATCCTGGTTCGGCCTCCAGGGACGGCATGAGCCATCGACCGATTCGGTCAACCCAAGCGGGGCCCCCATGGAGCAGTACATGGGCAACGTCTTCTGGGCGCCGAGCGGCCGCACCTACATGCAGGACGTGAACGAGTTCAAAGCCATGGGCATCAACGTGGTCAGGATTCCCGTCTCGCCGCAGACCCTTACTGGCACCGACCCGCAGGGCATGGCTCCGAACCTGAAGAACGATCCATCCGTTGTCATCCCCAATTCGCTCCTGGCGCTCCAGACGGTCATCAAAGACCTGGACTCAGCCGGCATCTACGTCCTGCTCGACATCCACTCCTGCTCCAACTACGTGGACTGGAGAAAGGGCCGTTTGGACGCGCGTCCGCCGTATGTCGACGCCAACCGCGACAACTACGACTTCAAGCGCGAGGACTCCTCCTGCTCGGCGACCAACAACCCGCCCAGCGTGACCCGCATCCAGGCTTACAACGAGGCCCTTTGGCTGAATGACCTGCGAACGCTGGCCGGGATGGAGTCATCCCTTGGCGTCACCAACATCCTCGGCATCGATATCTTCAACGAGCCCTGGGATTACACCTGGGCGGACTGGTCGGCGCTTGCCGGGGACGCCTATACGGCGATCAACGCGGTGAACCCGAACATCCTGATCTTCGTCGAAGGCACTTCGGACACCGCCAACAACCAGGACGGGATTACAGGCAACGAGGTCCAGCAGCCATATGGCGCGGCTCCCATCCCGAACTGGGGCGGGAACCTGTTCTCAGCCGGCGCCAACCCGCCGGCCATCCCGAAGGACCGGCTGGTATTCTCGCCGCACGTCTACGGCATCTCGGTCTTCGTTGGTCAGCAGTTCGTGGACCAGACCCAGCCGGGATGCGCCGGGCTCTCCGGCGACGCCGTCGGCGACGCGAAGTGCAACCTGATCATGCCCCCGGCCTCGCTACTCCGGCAGGGCTGGGATGCCCAATGGGGTTACCTGAAAGCCATGGGCTACGCAGTTGTCATCGGCGAATTCGGCGGCAATATGTCCTGGCCGGGCGGCAAGGCCAGCCTGCGCGATCAGAACCGCTACTCGTATGTCACCGACCATACGATCGATCAACAGTGGCAGAACGCCTTCGTGGATTACCTCATCTCGAAGGGGATTGACGATACCATCTACTGGTCGATCAACCCCGAATCTGGCGACACCGGCGGTATCTACACCACCCCTTACGACCCTGTTTCGAATCCCAGCGGCTGGGGCACCTGGGGCCCGCTCGATCAGACCAAGCTCACCATGCTGCACAGGCTCTGGGACGTGCCGGTCGTTCCCGGGGCGACCTCCACTCCGACATTCACGCCCACCGGCCCCACGCAGACGCGCACATCCACGCCCACCATCACGCCCACGGTGCCGACGTCTACGCCCACGCGGACGTTCACGGCCTCGGCCACGGCCCTTCCCGGATTACACGTGCAATTGGTGACCGGCGGGACCGATAACAACCAGCAGTCGCAATTCCACATGCGGGTCCAGAACACGGGGACGGCCGCGCTGTCCGGCATTTCAGCCCGCATTTATTTCAACCTGGACGGATCGAATGCGGCTTCCAATTACGTCATGGAAAAGTATTACGACCAGTCGGGTGTGGCCGCTGTGAGCGGGCCGACCTTGTCCTCCGGCTCGACCTACTACTTCACCGTCAGCTATGGGACCGCTTCCCTCGCCGCAGGCAGCTCCTGGGAGTTCGACACGGCCCTGCATCTGGCCAGTTGGGCCAGCACCTTCGTCGCCACGGATGACTGGTGGCATACGAGCAGCGCTTTGCCGGCCAGCTTCACCGATTGGACCACGATACCCGCCTACCTGAATGGGGCACGCGCCTGGGGCAGCGAACCCGGCGGCGGTGTCACGACGACGCCAACATTCACGCCCACCCGCACCGATACACCGACGCGGACCAGCACGCCCACCAACACCGCCACCGGCGCGACCTTCACTCCCACCTCCACAGCCACACGCACCAGCACGGCAACGCGGACCAACACACCGACCAATACGCCGACCGGCGCGACCTTCACCCCTACCTCCACAGCGACCCCAACCAGCACGGCCACTCGTACCAGCACGGCAACGCCCACGCGGACGAGTACTCCTACGCCCACCGGCTTAACCGGCCCCTGTAGTCCGGTCAATGCCGCCATCACGGCTCCCTTCACCTTCGATGGCGCCGGGACCTTCTGCTGGCAGTCAAACAACCTCGGCTCCTACGTCAACTCCTGGAACCTGGCCAACCTGACGATCAACGGCGTCAACTTCACCAATCAATATGTCGCGGCCGGCAACCTGCCACCCCAGATCAACGGGTACTGGTACATCAGCTACACGGGCAATTTTGCCTGGAGTCACTTCGAAACCAAGTAGTTGTCGCCGGCGAATCGATATCCCAATCTTGGAGGAGAATCCAACATGTCACAGAGTAGAAGATCCAAGGTTCATTCGTTCCTGACCACATTCCTGCTGATCGCCATGGTGCTCTCGGGCGCGCTGCTGCCTAGCCGGGTCGCCTATGCCATCAATACCCCCTGGCTGCACACCTCCGGCCGATTCATCCAGGATCCGAACGGGAATACGGTCATCCTGCGAGGCGTGTCCCTGGTGGACGTTTCGGTGGCAGACTCGCGCACCCGGAACGCCCGCCAACTGATCGATATGGCGACCGACAGTTCGAACGGCTGGTACGCCCGCGTCGTCCGTTTGCCGGTCTATCCGGATGCGATCGACGGGCAGCCGGGCTGGAACGCCGGCCCGGACGCCTACTTCAATAACCATCTCAACCCGGCGATCCAGGAATGTGTTGCCCGGCAGATCTATTGCATCGTCGACTGGCATTACATCAGCGATTACACCAGCAGCGCCATCGACACCTCCACCCGCGCCTTCTGGAGCTACGTCGCCCCGAAGTATGCCAATACACCCAACGTGATCTTTGAGCTTTACAACGAGCCGATCAATCCGGACAATTGGAGTACATGGAAGGCCACCGCCCAGCCCTGGGTGAACTTGATCCGGGCAGCCGCGCCCAACAACCTGATCCTCGTCGGCGGGCCGCGCTGGTCGCAGGACGTCGCTGAGGCAGCCACCAATCCTTTCAGCGGCGGAAACATCGCTTACGTCGCCCATATTTATCCACAGCACGGCGGGCAGAGCACCTGGGACTCCTGGTTTGGGAACAGCTCCAGCACGGTGCCTTACTTCATCACCGAATGGGGCTGGCAGAATGGCGGGGCGGCCCCGACCAGTGGAACGCTTTCCAGTTACGGCACTCCGTTCAGCAATTACCTCGACTCGAAGGGCGTGAGCTGGACAGCCTGGGTCTTCGACGATTACTGGCAGCCGGTCATGTTCGACACGAGTTGGAACCTGCTCGGGGGGGAGAATTATATGGGTCAGTTCATCAAGGATTTCCTCAGCCGGCATCAAAACGACAACCTGCCCGGCGGCGGGGGCGCGACGAATACGCCCACTCGCACGCCTACCCGGACGAGCACGTCCACCGGGACAGTCGTCACCAGCACCCTTACCCCCACCCGAACCGCGATCCCCAGTTCCACTCCCACGGGCGGCGCCCCGTGCAGCCCGGTCACGGCAACCATTACCGCTCCATTCACCCAGGATGGGGCAGGGACATTCTGCTGGCAGTCTGCCAATCTCGGGACCTACATCAACTCCTGGAACCTCTCCAAACTCACCATCAACGGTCTCGATTTCACGAACAAGTACGTTGCGGCCGCCAATTACCCCGCCAAAATAAACGGATATTGGTACGTGAGCTACACCGGCAATTTCGCCTGGAGCCATTTCGAGACCAAATAAGGAATTTGCCCGGGCACAGATGCCGGCAATGTCCACCTGAGGTGAATGAGTTCTCGATCCCTTACAGCCAACCTTCAAATCAGAAACACGGAGGTGCCATTTCAAGATTCGCTTTAGCCCTTCAACGACAGATTTAGCCAACCAAGGAGAGAAAGTAGATGAACAAAACTGGACGTTTCTTTTCGATACTGACCATCGTCATCCTTCTGGCAATTGCGTCGATGCCGGGACAATACGTGTCAGCGGCCGCAGCCTGCTCGATCACGTATACCAACCAGAACGACTGGGGCGCAGGCGCTACGATCAACGTGACGATCACCGATAATGGCGACACCGCCTACAACGGCTGGACGATCACCTGGAGTTTTGCGGGCAACCAGACCATCAATAACCTGTGGAATGGCACCTACACCCAGTCCGGGAAATCCGTATCGGTGACAAACCTAAGCTACAATGCCTCCATCCCTGCCAATGGCGGCTCGACCAGCTTCGGATTCAATATCGCCTACAGCGGCACCAATGCGAACCCGACCAGCTTCTCGGTGAACGGCGTGGCCTGCGGCGGCGGAGGGTCGACCAACACCCCGACCCGCACCAGCACTTCGGGCGGACCGACCAACACTCCGACCCGGACCTCCACAGCGACATCCACCTCCACCCGGACCGCGACCCGGACCAATACCCCAACCGGGACTCTGGCAACCAACACCCCTACACAGACAGCCACCCGCACTTCCACCCGGACTGCCACGCCGACCGCTACGCAAACCCAGCCGGCCGGAACGCACCTTGCCAACCCGTTCACGGGGGCAAAGTGGTTCGTCAACCCTGCCTGGGCTGCAGAAGTGAATGCTTCCACTGTCACGGCTTCCCAGAAGGCGTTACTGGCGCAGCAGAATACGGCCGTCTGGCTCGACAGCATGGCTGCAGTCAACGGCACGAACGGCTATCCATACAGCATCACCGGGTGGCTGGACCAGGCCGAGGCGCAGGGAGCCAACCTGATCATCTTCGTCGTCTATGACCTGCCGCAGCGCGATTGCGCGGCCCTGGCCTCCAACGGAGAAATCCCCGGGACGGCCGCTGGCCTGACCACGTACGAGACCCAATACATCGACCCGATTGCCGCCGCGATGGGCCAGTCGAAGTACAGCAATCTCCGGATCATCAACATCGTCGAGCCGGATTCGCTGCCCAACCTGGTCACCAACCTGAACATTTCGGCCTGTGCAAATGCCAACTCGCTGGGGCTGTACCAGACCGGCATCGAGTACGCCCTCAACAAGCTGCACGCCATCCCGAATACCTACAATTACCTTGATATCGGCCACAGCGGCTGGCTCGGCTGGTCGAGCAACTTCGGCCCGGCCATCACTCTGATCTCCAATGTGATCAAGGCCACTACCGCCGGCGTCAACAGCGTGGATGGCTTCATCAGCGACACCGCCAACACCGTGCCGGTCACCGAGCCTTACATGACCGCCACGCAGTCGATCGGCGGCAGCCCGGTGAATTCTGTGACCTTCTATTCCTCCAACCCCTACATCGAGGAAGATACTTACGATGCTGCCTGGGCCGCCGCGATGCGAAATGCCGGCCTGCCCGCCAGCAGCACCAACATGCTGGTTGACACGTCCCGGAATGGCTGGGGCGGCTGTGGAGGCGGTCCCAATGTCTCCCAGAATTGCCGTCCAACCGGCCCCAGCACGGCCACAGATGTGACCACCTTCGTCACCATGAGCCGCATCGACCGCCGGCCTGCTCGCGGCGACTGGTGCAACCAGAATGGTGCCGGCATCGGCCCAAGGCCGACGGCCAGCCCGGCGGGCGGCGTCTACGAAGCTTATGTTTGGATCAAACCGCCCGGTGAATCCGACGGCTCGAGCTCGCTCATCCCGGTCGGCCCCAACAATCCCAATGGCAAGGGCTTCGACCAAATGTGCGATCCGGCCTACGGGGGCAACTCGCTCAACCAAAACTCGCCGACCAACGCCCTTCCCAACGCTCCGGTCTCCGGCGCGTGGTTCGAGGCCCAGTTCGACCAGCTCGTCGCGAACGCCTATCCTCCCATTCCATAACGCTTGAAGCGACAATCGACATCCGGAGTGAGCACGGGATTGGTCCTCGTGCTCACTCCGACGGGGGTAATGAGCCATCCAGGCACCGTATTCGAAAATCCCGGTTTTGCATCGAAAAAGTCGTCCGGCGGCCTTTAGGAGCCTCGCGCCAAACCAGATGGTTTATAATCATCCCATGACCGATCTGTTCGAACACGCAATGCAGCAACGCATGGCCAATGAAGCCCCCCTGGCCGCCCGGATGCGTCCGCGCACCCTCGATGAATACGTCGGGCAGGAACATATCGTCGGACCGGGGAAGCTGCTGCGCCGCGCCATCGAAGCCGATCGGCTTTTCTCTTCCATCATCCTGTGGGGTCCTCCCGGCACCGGCAAGACCACCCTCGCCCAAGTCATTGCCCACCGCACCCAGAGCCACTTCGAAACCCTCTCGGCCGTGCTGGCCGGCAAGGCCGAGTTGAAGGACGTCATCGACGCGGCCCTGGAACGCGCCCGGATGTACCAGAAGAAGACCGTCCTGTTCGTCGATGAGGTCCATCGCTGGAACAAGGCCCAGCAGGATGCCCTCCTGCCCCACGTCGAGAACGGCACCTTCGTCTTCATCGGGGCGACGACGGAAAATCCCTATTTCGAGGTCATCGGCGCGCTGGTCTCGCGCTCGCGGGTCTTCCAGCTGCTCCCCCTGACGGAGGACCAGACCGGCAAGATCCTCGACATGGCCCTGTCCGATCCCGAACGGGGCTACGGAAACCGCAAAGTAAGTCTCGACGAGGCTGCCCGTCTCCACCTGGTGGACGTCGCCGGCGGCGACGCCCGCAACGCCCTGAACGCCCTCGAGCTGGCCGTCGAATCCACTCCTCCCGGTCCTGATGGCACGGTCCGCGTCACGATGGAGGTCGCCCAGGAATCCATCCAGCGCCGGGCGGTCCTCTACGACAAGGATGGCGACGCCCACTACGACACGATCTCGGCCTTCATCAAGTCCGTGCGCGGCTCGGACCCTGACGCCGCCCTCTACTGGCTGGCCAAGATGCTCTACGCCGGCGAGGACCCGCGCTTCATCCTGCGCCGCCTGATCATCCTCTCCGGAGAGGATATCGGCCTGGCCGACCCGCTGGGACTGGTCGTTGCAACCTCCGCCATGCAGGCTTTCACCTTCATCGGCCTGCCCGAAGGGGTCTATCCGATCGTCGAGGCCACGCTTTACCTGGCCACCGCCCCCAAGTCCAACACGGCCACCTCGTACTTCAAAGCGTACGAGCGCATCGAGAACGAGCGCATTGGTGAGGTGCCCGATCACCTGAAGGACAACAACCGGGATGCGGCCGCCCTGGGCCATGGCAAGGGCTACGTCTATCCCCATATGTACGAAGACCACTTCACCCCCCAGCAGTACCTGCCCAAGGAATTGCTCGGGACGTATTTCTACACACCCTCCAGCGTCGGCAACGAGGTCCAGGTGGCGGATCGGCTGGAACGCTGGCGTGAAGCCCAACGAAAGGCCCTGGGAATCACCCGCACCGAGCAGATCCCCGACCTGACCCAGGAACAGATCGACGCGATGAAGCGGAAGATCAAATAAAAGTCTTCCGAAATTAAACACAACGGGCACAAAGACTCACGAAGGGATATAAAAAATGAAAAGCCGGCGAAGCATTCTTCACCGGCTTTGTCATTTACAGATATCGTATCGGTCAAGCCACGACAGCCAGTTCATCACCCGGAGCGACCGTGTCATTCTTGTCCGCTCTCCCGAAGAACCACCCCAATGCCCCACCGACCAAAAACCCAAGGACTGCCGCGTTGAGATATGGAGATGTACTCATATAAAAACGGCTAAATGCGATCGTCCTCAGAACCTGGGAACTGCTGGAACTCAGCGTGTTCGCTCCGGTGGAAATCAGGCTGGCGAGGGTGATCCCGAAGGCATTGGCAAGCAATCCGAACAAGGCAAAGCGCTTGCAGGCCTTCCACCCGCCAAAGGCAAGGCCCAATCCACCGCAGCTGAAAAAACCATAGGTTCCCGTTACCGCCATCATGCAAAGGTAATAGATCACCCAGTTATACCATTGGGATGGCCAGGGAATCCAATTCTGCGTGACAATCCGGGCCAGGATTCGAGAGTTGATCATACGAACCGGCACATCCGCCAGGAAACCGAATATTCCTCCCGCCGTCGTCCATAACCCGATGCGCAGGAAGGTGCGACGGTCGACGCCTGCCACAATTCCGAGTACCAGGCCACATAAGGCAATAGGGACGATATAGGCGAGCAGTACCACGAAATCACCCATGCGATAATTGTCTTGGCCCAAGGCGCGTGCATATTGATAGGCCAGGGCGATCACCACCCACCCGAAGCCCATACTGAGCGCCGCCAGTAAAACTGCCGTGATTCGACGAGTTCCAGATGTGAGAGCTTGCATAACAATCCCCTTTCGCAAACGAGATAGGTGGACAATCAACAAGTTGGCCGGCAAATCGAACAATTCGAAGAGGCAGATTCGCGCGAACAAGATCATATCGGTCTTCCAAGATTCCTCGAGGCTGGCGGCGAAAACGCCCTCCATCTCCGCCTTGAACTCACGTTGGAAATCCCGAGGAAAGAGACCCAGCAATACGCCATAAATTATCGAAGCGATCCGAGGTATAGGATTCATTTCTCCTCCCCCACGGTGCGCGACTGGACGATTGCCAGCAAAGACCGCAGCCGGTTCTTCTCCGCGCTCAGGATGCTCCGGCCACGCTCGGTCAGGGCGTAGATTTTGCGCGGCCGGCCGGATTCATCCGGCTCCGAGTCGTCTCCTGCCCGCTCGATCAAACCGACCTCCAGCAGGCGTTTCAACGTCGTATAAAGGGTGCTGACGCTCAAAATGACCTGATCCTTGCTCAATGCCTGGACCTCCTTGGCTATGGCGTACCCGTGTTTCGGGCCGGGGGCGAGGCTGAGCAAGATATACAGCGTGGTCTCCGATAACGGCAGGAATTCATTCCGGTTTGCGGTTTCCATTCATTCCTTTCTAATACATCAATTAATGATATATCATACATTGATATATTACAGCAATTCGAAATGGTTGTCAAGCCCCAGGTTGACAAAATCAATCGGCCGGGATGACAATAGGCCTGCTGGTCACCGTGCTCCTTTCAAGATGGGTTCCGGAGAATAATCGTATGGCGGAAATGAAAATAAACGGCAACTCCATTCCCTGGTTATTGGGCGCCGACTCCCCCGGCGTACGCTACCTGGCCCTGCGCGACCTACTCGACCGGCCGGCCGACGACCCGGAGCTTTTGGAAGCCCGCCGGGTCGCACACCGGCAGGGCCCGATCATGGCGATCCTTTCCAAGATGGAGCTGGATGGATTCTGGTCCGCGCCCGGGCCGGGCTACAACCCAAAGTATTTCTCGACCGTTTGGTCGATCATCGCCCTAGCGGAGCTGGGAGGTCGTGTCGAAGAAGACGAACGCATCGGCCAGGCCTGCGCCTACCTGCTCGACCAGGCGCTCGCAAAGGGCGGTCAGTTCAGCATCTCCGGCTCCCCCTCCGGGACGATCGACTGCCTGCAGGGAAACCTGTGCTGGGCGCTCCTCGAGCTTGGTTACGAGGACCCGCGCCTGGAGGCGGCCTTCGAATGGATGGCCCGCACGGTCACCGGCGAGGGCCTTGCCCCGACCGACGAGCGGAATGCCCCTCTGCGGTATTACGCCTACAAGTGCGGCCCGAATTTCGCCTGCGGCGCCAACAACCAGATGTCGTGCGCATGGGGGGCCGCCAAAGTCATGCTGGCACTCTCGAAATGGCCCGCCGCCCGCCGGACTCCGCTCATCCGGGAAGCCATCGACATGGGCGTGGATTTCCTCTTCAGCGTCGATCCGGCCACCGCCGGATACCCATCCGGAACGACCGGCAAGCCCAGCCAAAGCTGGTTCAAATTCGGCTTCCCGGTCTTCTACGTGACCGACGTCCTCCAGGTGGTCGAGGCGCTGGCCGCCCATGGTTTCGCCGGCGATCCTCGTTTGAAGAATGCCATCGAATTCATCCGGGGAAAACAGGACGGGCAGGGCCGCTGGCTGCTGGAATACGACTACCATGACAAGACCTGGACAGACTTCGGGGCCAAGGGAGAGCCCAACCCATGGGTGACCCTGCGGGCGCTGCGCGCCTTGAAAGCCGCTGCCTGATATGACCACCCTGCTGCTCATCCGCCACGGCGAGAATGAATACCTGAAAAAGAACAGGCTGCCCGGCCAGCAGGCTGGAATCCACCTGAACGAACGCGGCAGGAGCCAGGCGGCGGCGTTGGCCGAGTCCCTGAAAAAGCTCCCGATCAAGGCGATCTATTCCAGCTCGCTGGAACGGGCCGTCGAGACCATCGAGCCGCTGGCGAAAGAGCTGGGGCTGGAAATCCGGCTCCGGCCTTCACTGATGGATATCCACGTCGGCGAATGGACCGGGCGATCGCTGAAATCCCTGACCAGGCTCAAGGCCTGGTCGACCGTCCAGCGGGCGCCCTCCCGGTTCCATTTCCCGGGCGGCGAATCGTTCCTGCAGGCCCAGGAACGGGTGGTCAGTGAGCTGGATGCCATCGCCGCCGCCCACAAGAAAGGGATGGTCGCCGTGGTCTTCCACGCCGACCCGATCAAGCTGGCCGTCGCCTACTACCTCGGCCTGCCGTTGGACAACTTTCAGCGCCTGGCCATCCAGCCAGCCTCGGTCACCATCCTGGGCATGCACGAGGCGGGCGCCGGGCTGCTGGCAATGAACCTGATCCCCCCTTTCTCCATCCCCCTAAAATAAAAGCGGACCAGATGGTCCGCTTTTTGTTCTATCGGCGTATGCCGGCATCCTTGTCCCGGGGGCTGGCTGCCATCCCAACCTGGTGATACGTCGGCTCGGGTTTGGGCGCCGGTCGGAAAGGCGTCTGGGCCGGCCGGATCGAATCCGGCCTGCGGGTTACCTGGGTCGGCTGAGGCCGGCCGGAGGCCCGCAGGGCGTGTCCCAGCATGGAAGGCTGGTTCTCGGCCATGCTGAACATCCGGTCTCCAGCCATGGAGAACGTTCCAATGATCAGCACCCGGATCAGCCAGACCATCAGGGCTACGAAGACCGGGACCAGTTGCGTCAAGGTTTTCTGGCTGATGACCAGGGCCGAGAGCTCCTGGTGGCTGCGAATGGCCACGGCCACGCCCCACCAGGTCAGGATGGCGTTCATCGCGGCCGCCAGCAGCCAGGCGCCGAACAGGTACCAGACCTCGGCAGGCTCGTCCCGGCCCTGCTGGGGGGTGAACAGGCGGGCGATCCCGGCAAAATCGATCCCGCAAAAGGCGAGCGACAGGATGGTCGCCCAGCGGATCCCGAGGAAGCGCAGGCTGGTGCCCAGCATATCGTTCAAGGCGAAATCCGTGGTGGAATAGTTGAAAATCTCGAACGCCAGGAGGGCCAGTAGCAGGATGCCGCCGAAGATCGCGCCTCGTTTGAGCGTGCCATTCCGCATCAGGGAGAGAAAACGTACCGAAGGATTGTTCATTCAGGCCTCCAACCAGTAGGAAGGAACATCAGCCTGTATTATAGAACAATTGTTCTATTTGTCAAGGGTTGGCTATGAAAACCGCCTCCGAAACGGAGGCGGTGGTTCGATTTTATGGTTGGGAGGCCGGTCCCGGCTTGGGATTGGTCGGCAGGACCAGCGGGGCTCGGGGCGATTGGCTGAAATCGAAATCCGTCAGCAGGTCGCCGAGCTGGGGTTCGTTCTCACGCACCGTCGGGCGGGAATCCGGCCGGCCGTCGGTGGCCGGGTCAATGCGCTCTCCGCCCAGGTAGAGATCCTCGATGAACTTCAGGTAAGCGTCGAAACTCAACGTCTGGTGGTCGATGAAACCCTTGCGGGCGTAGGCGCTGATGACCAGGGCGGGAACGCGCAGGCCGTAACCGTTGGCGTCCACGTGCGGCGGGACGACGTGATCGTAGAAGCCCCCCCAATCGTCCCAGGCCAGGAAGATCGCCGTGCTATCCCAGTCCGGGCCCTGCATGATGGCGTTGATCAAACCGGTCACGTAGGTTTGCCCGGCCGCGATGCTGGCTGGCGGATGCTCGCTGACCTTATTCTCCGGGACGATCCAGGAAATTGTGGGCAGGGATCCATCCTTGGCAGCTGCGTAGAATTTGTCGACCGTCTGGATATTCGACAGCTGCCCATCGGCCTTGACCGTCTCGAAGGCCGGGAGCGGATTCCAAATCCCGGGAACTTTTATACTTTGGGATTTGGCGGGGCAGAGCATGGCGTCGTCTTCACAATCCGGTTCGCTGCCGTTGCTCAGGTAGTACGCCCAGGAAACATTGTTCTTGTAAAGCAAATAGGTCAGGTCGGTCCAGGCGTAGTCGAGTTTGCCCGCGTTTGCCTCCGTCAGCGAAGTACCTTTCACTCCGGGGAGCGTCGGACCGTCGATGGCGCTTGTGCAGGACATCGGGTCGTTGGGTGTGCAATTGGCCGACCAGGCCGACACCATGAACAGGTGGGACGGCAGGCTCCACGAGGCGTTCGGCTCGAACATCATGTCCTGCAGGACGAAATTCTCGGCATAGGTCCAATAATTCGGGATCTCGCGTGCGTCGTGCCAGCCCATCACGTCCGGGGCGCCGCCTTTGGCGCAGCCGGGGGTATCCGGATTCTTGCAGGCTTTCTGGGCCGCGCGGAATGAAGCCACAAAACCGTTCATCTGGCCACCGGCGATATCCTGGGTGGCCGAGGAGGCGCCGTGCGGTCCGCCGGCATTGACGTCATTCGGATTATGGTACGGATAGATCTTTTTGCCGGTCGTGGGATCGATCGAATAGACGGTCGGCTGGCCATTTTGCATCGGGATGCCGTTGGCCCCGGGGTAGGTCCCGAAATACTCATCGAACGAACGGTTCTCCTGCATGATGACCACCACATGTTTGATCTTCTGGCGCGCCAATGCCAGATCGCCCGATCCGGAGGGCACTGACGTGGCCGGGGGAACCGTCGCCGGCGGATTGGTCGGAGCAGGAGCAGTTGTTGCGGTCGGGTTTGACCCGCCGGTGATCGGCAGGACAGCCGTGGGCGGGGCGCCGGCGGTCGTGCCGCAGGCTGAAAGCAAGAGGATAGAAACCAATAATATGGACCGGACCAGGATTTTCATTTTCACCTCGGTTACCTGTAGGATATATATTCGATTTTATAGATAAATAATTAGCCCGATATTAAGGGGTCGTAAAATCCTGGCCCCGGATTTTACATCGGCCGACCCCGGCCAATGGATAAAAAATCCCGGGCACTTCTGCCCGGGAGGGGAAATCGATGGTCCCGCCGATTCGTGGTCAGGCGAACAAATCCGTCGCGATCCTCGACCCTGGTTTTACCGGCGGGTAGACCTGCATAAAGGCCTCCGTGTTGGCAAACAGGCGCATGAAAAGCGAAATCGGCCCCCCGCCTCCCATCCCGCCGCCCTGGCTGGCGTGGCAGGCCCCGGCTTTTTCCTTCTTTTCCAGCACCGAGCTGATATTCACCCGGGCATGGATCGGGAATTCCTGGGCGGCGATGGCAGTCAGGTCGACGTCGCCGTTGTTGCCAAATTTTTTCGGGTCCCGCCCAAAGAGAGGCAGCAGTTTGACGGCGAACTTCATAAACCCGCGCGGCATGGTGTGGAAGTACAGGCGCTCCGGCGCATAGGCCGGTCCACTCCCAGGGGCGAATTCAGGGTTGCCGGCCTGCTCGAAAGCCAGGGCCGTCGCCCGCTGGATGGCAATGTGATCCGGGTGACCGTACCCGCCGTAGGGGTCGAAGGTCACCACGACCTGCGGCTTCAGGTCGCGGATGTAGCAGACCACGTTGGCAGCCACCTCTTCGAGAGGCTGGGCGGCCAGGGCCCGGGGATGTTTGTTGTCCGGCGAACCGGGCATCCCGGAATCGCGATAGTCGAGGAAATGGACCCCCGCCAAGCCGAGGTGCCCGGCCGCGCAGCGCAACTCAGATTCGCGCAACTGGGCGATCGAGTCGAAGCCCTCCAGCAGCTCCGGGGCAACGTCCCCCACCTCGCCACGGGTGGCGCAGACGAGATGGACGTCCACGCCGCGGGATGCATACAGGGCCAGCGTTCCACCCGTACCGAAGGACTCGTCGTCCGGATGAGCCAGGACAGCCAACAAGGTTTGTTTTGACATGGCGGCAATTGTACTCCCATTTCTCTTGACAAAACTCCGGATACATTTCATAATGGTTGTGAATTGGAACCAAACAGGAGGCGTTACTTGGTTGCCATCACAGTGAAGAATATTCCGGAAGAGATATACGAGCGGTTAAAGCAAAGAGCCAAATTCAATCATCGCAGCATCAACAACGAATTGATCGCCATGATCGAGCGCTCTGTTTTGCCGCAACCGCTGGACGTCAATGCCTGGTTGGAGAAAGCCCGGCTGCTGCGGGAATCGACCGCTCATTATGTTGCCACGGCCGAGGAGATCACGCGCTGGAAAAACGAGGGGCGGGAATGATCGTAGCGGATACCAATCTCATCAGTTACCTGGTGATCACGAGCGAGCGGACAAGCGATGCCCAAAAAGTCCTCGAAAAAGATCCGCTTTGGGCGGTCCCTTATCTGTGGCGAAGCGAGTTTTGCAACGTGCTTTCGGTCTACCTTCGCAAGCAGTTCCTGACCCTGGCGGATGCCCAAATTAATTTCGAACATGCCCAACAACTCATCCTGGGCAGGGAATATCAGGTGGTTCCGGGTCGGGTTCTGGAACTCGCGGCCGCCAGCAGCTGCACGTCCTACGATTGCGAATTCGTCGCCCTGGCACAGGATTTACGGGTCAAACTGGTCACCGGGGATAAACAGATCCTGGCACAGTTCCCGGAGAC